>NZ_LT906457.1:405000-517500 GCF_900186965.1 Legionella spiritensis | reverse complement strand
CAACGGAACCCACTCATTAACCTCAACCGGAATATTTTTTACCGGATCCCGAATGATAAAAACAACAACGACGGTCAGAATGAGCGCGCAGCCTCCCGCCATGTACATGGTTATTCGCCATCCATAATGAGTGATAAGCCATGCCATGCCAACCTCACCCAGTGCGACTCCCATCAGGGCCAGAGTCTCGGAAATGCCGACCAGCATGGTAAAATGGCGATTGGAAAACCATGATGAGGTCACATAGAGCATTCCTACAAAACCAAAGGCGCTGCCGCAGCCCATCACCAGACGAGCAAGATAAGCCTGCCAGTATTCCTGGCTCAATCCCAGCCCAAATATGCCAACGCACAATAAAACAGAGGCGGAAATCAGAATTTTACGAGCACCAAAACGATCATACGCCAGGCCAACCGGAATCTGCATTAAGACGTAAGCGACAAAAAACGCGCCGGACAAGGAGCCGACCTGTGTTCGTGTTAATTCAAAATCAATACGCCACCTGGCCGCCATCAACCCGGCTGTTGCCTGTAGAAAAAACTGGAAAAACACATAGATTGTCGCCGTAGCCCAATTAAGCCACGGCATCAAGCGACGACGGTTATACATAACGAATCATAGCTATTGCTGGAAAATGAGCGAGTATACCTGCTTTATACTCAAGAAACATCTAAATCCACTCACCTGAAAACTCTGGCTTTGCGGAAAGCCTGGCCGCCTAAAAATAACCTCACTCGATCATTTATAGCTCGAACATTGAACGATCCTATCCCATAGTCAAAATATTGATAAATTTGAACCGTTTAAGTAATTTTGCAATCCGTATGAGGAGTAGCGTTATTTTCACTACACTCGACTCCCGTGTTTTCTAATTTTCGTTTCTTGTTCGCGACTGATTCCAGGTGGCTTTTGCTTTCCCAGAAATATTCTGAAAAAAAGGGGGGGTCCATTTCGCCATTATACCCTGTACAGGCAGCCCAGTGAAACGTTTTACCAGGAAACATCTCGACAACATCGGACAATAAAAAATAATTTTTATCAGTTGAGCTGCAATCAAAAACAACCTTGTTTGTTTCACGCTCAAACACCCTGGGATGAGGTTTTTTTGAACCTTTTATCAAACAAAAATTGGGGACTTTATCCGGCTTTTTAAAAAACATAGGGTAATTTTTAACCAAAGGCATGGTCTTATCAGGATCCTTTTTATGTATTACCGTGACATCGGCTGGATCGAGTTGATTATTTTCAATATCAACTGCCAATGTGTCGGAGAGCCCGGCTCCTAGTCCTGAATAAACGACAATTTCGGTATCAGAATCCGGTAATTCCATTTTGCCGTCCGCTTCATACCAGGCCCCGTGGCCGGAAAAAACAAGATCCTTGCCTGATTCTCCTTTATCTATTCGTTTTATTAAAGACCTAATATATGGCGTATTTTCAACGTCCTTTTTTAATTTCAACAATGCCTCACGAACAATGGTTAAATCCTCGCTGCAGGAAGCCAACGTCGTATTGATGATCCGATAAGCCTGTTCTGATTGCCAGTTTAAATAATATTTATAGAGACGGTGGAATGGTTTTTGCAGCAATAATCGCTCTGCACGAGCAGTGTAGTAATAACGATTTCTGTCTTGTTCCAGTCTTAAAAGGGTTTTCATATTAATTTCTGCACTGGAACGGTAGTGGTAATTTTCCGGAGATACAGGGTATTCGTCCAATATTTCGAGTAATTTAAAGACAATGTCGTTAATTTCCAAAATAATATCCCAAGTAAACATTAAAAAGAGAGATTTTAACAAGAGTTACTTACCGAAAACTTAAGCATGTAAAAAATTATTCATGCCGCTGGCAGCGATTTCATCACCGGAATTTTAAAACAACTATAGCTATGCCGCCCTTTTTTTGATACGCTTCGCAATTCAATTATGGTGGCTCTATTGGTCTCCTCGCGACGACAGATTGTGAACCCCGTCAGGCCCGGAAGGGAGCAGCGGTAACAGTCGATGCGGGCGCGGGTCTCGGCTCTTAGGGCTGCCGCCTAAATTGTGAATGTCTCTATGAGCTATCTAGCATTAGCACGTAAATGGCGGCCACGGACGTTTTCCCAACTGGTTGGCCAGGAACACGTTAGCCAGGCGTTGATTAACTCCCTCAATCAACAGCGATTGCACCATGCCTATTTGTTTACGGGAACCCGCGGGGTCGGGAAAACAAGCATCGCCCGGTTAATGGCCAAATCCCTGAATTGCGAACAAGGCGTCAGCGCCGAGCCATGCCTGCAATGCGAAGCCTGTGTCGCTGTCGAACAAGGCCGATTCATGGATCTCATTGAAGTGGACGCCGCGTCAAAAACACGGGTGGAAGACACCCGGGATATGCTGGACAATGTGCCATACGCCCCCACCCGGGGACGATATAAAATCTACCTTATCGACGAAGTTCATATGCTGTCGCAGCATAGCTTCAACGCATTGCTAAAAACGCTGGAAGAGCCGCCGGATCATGTTAAATTCCTTCTGGCCACCACCGATCCGCAAAAATTACCGGTCACAATTCTGTCGCGATGTCTGCAATTCAACTTAAAACACATATCCACGGAAACCATTGCGGCACAATTACAGCATATCACCGATGAGGAAAAACAGCCTTGCGAGGCTCAGGCACTTGCCTTGCTGGCAAAAGCCGCGCAAGGCAGCATGCGCGACGCCTTGAGTTTGCTGGATCAGGTGATCGCCTGCGCCGGCGACTTACTGACCGAACAACAGGTCAAAACCATTCTCGGCTATACCCGACAGGATTACGCTCTGCCGATTTTACGGGCGTTAATCGCCCATGACCCCTCCGAACTGATTCGCCTGAGCAGAAATATTGCGGAAGAAGGGGGGCATTTTGATTACGTTATCAATAGTCTGCTGGAGAGTCTTCATCAAATCACACTATGCCAGAATTTGCCTGAGGAACATCCCCTACTTGAATATTCTGCCGAACTCAAGGCCTTAGCCGGCCAATTTTCACAGGAAGACACGCAGCTTTTTTATCAGATTGCTCTCAAAGGCCGGGAAGATATGCACCTTGCCCCCGCTCTGGCCGCAGGCTTTGAAATGACCCTGCTGCGCATGCTTGCCTTCAAGCCCGTAGCCCCGATTGAGCCACCCCTCGCTTCGACACCCCGGAAAAAAAAGACTGAAACACCGGCTTCACAATCCGATGCGGGCAGTCCGGTCAATTCCACGGCGCAGACAAAGCCGGAAGCGCCTCGGGAAAAACCGGACGCTTCGTATATTCAGAGCGATGAAAACCCTGCTGTTTCCGCAAGGGAGCAATCCGAGGCGCCAGTCGCCAGCCGGATTTCGGTCACAAACGGCGCAGAATGGGAAACCCTGTTACCCGCTCTAAAATTAAGCGGCCTGGCACAAACGGCGGCTGAAAATGCGGAATTTATCAGTAAGCATGATCGAATCATCACCCTTCGAGTTGATAAAGGACACCAATCGCTTTTCACCCCGGCTATTGTACAACGGATTGAACAGTCCCTGGCTGAGTATTATGGCGAAACCATCAGAATAAACCTGAACACGGATAAACCTGCACAATCAACCCCGGCTCAAAAAAAACAGCAGAAACAACACTTACGGCAGGAAATGGCCGAGACAAACCTGCAAAATGATCCGTTTCTACAGCAGTTGCAGCAAGAGTTTTCAGCAGAACTGGTTAAAAATTCTATTGCCCCGGCTGAAGATCCATTATAATTAATAAATCAAACATAGTATGAGAGGTAACAATGGACATTAATCAAAATCTTGGCAACCTGATGAAAGAAGCGCAGAAAATGCAGCAGCGTATGCAGGAAGCCCAGCAACAGTTGAGTCAATTAATCGTACAAGGTGAATCCGGTGGCGGTATGGTTAAGATTAAAATGAACGGCCGTCATGATGTCACCGAAGTCAAAATCAAACCATCATTACTGGAGGAAGATCCTGAAATGCTGGAGGATTTGGTCGCCGCCGCGGTTAACAACGCCGTACGTAAAGTTGAAGCGGCATCCAAGGAAAAAATCAGTCAACTGACTGCCGGCCTCAACATTCCAACAGACTTCATGCAAAAAGACGACGACAAGGAATAAGCGAGGAATGAGTGCGCTAAACCGCCTGGTGGAAGCGTTGCGCTGTCTCCCTGGCATTGGTCCGAAATCCGCACAACGAATGGCTTATCATTTGTTGCAATATCAGAGGCAGCGAGGATTGCATCTTGCCGCCTGCCTGGAAGAAGCCATGCAAAAGATCAGTCATTGCCGACAGTGCAACAATTACACGGAAGAAACGTTATGTTCCTTATGCCGCAACCCGGCCCGCGACTTTACACAACTCTGCGTTGTGGAAAGTCCGGCAGATGTTGCGGCTATCGAACAAAGTAACGCTTTTTCAGGCGGCTACTTTGTGCTTATGGGAAAAATTTCACCATTAGACGGGTTGGGACCCGAAGACATCGGATTACATCGTCTGGCTGGACTTATTACAGACCTGCAGGTACAGGAAGTCATTCTCGCCCTCAGCCCATCCGTGGAAGGACAAACGACGGTTCATTTTATTTATGAACTTTTACAAAATTCGGAAGTCCGTATCAGCCAACTGGCACACGGCATCCCCTCCGGCGGCGAGCTGGAGTTTCTGGATGGCAATACTATAAGTAGTGCCCTACGCAACCGAGCGACCGTGAATGTATAGAACTTCATCACTATTCACGTCCGTCTGTTTACTGCTCTTGATTATGCTCGGTACAACAAATGCACACGCGACCTTTAATAAAAATTTGTGGCCGGCCTGGGAAGCCCACAATCCTCTCTCGACCCAGACTATCGATCATAGTGAATGGCAACAGTTTCTTGACAAATACGTGGTGACCGATGAAGAAGGAATCAATTTGGTTGATTATGCGCATACAACACCACAGGGATATGCCTTGCTGACCAATTACATCGAGAAAATGTCCAAAATAGATATCAACTCGTTCAATCGTGATGAGCAGTTCGCTTTCTGGATCAATCTGTATAATGCGCTTACCGTCAAGATTATTGCAGACTACTATCCAATAGGCAGCATAGAGGAAATCAATATATCTCCCGGCCTGTTCAGTGTTGGTCCCTGGGGCGCAAAAATTGTGACCGTTAATCATACGTCCTTGTCACTGGACGAAATTCATAATCGGATTATTCGCCCGATCTGGAATGATCCTCGAACCCACTACGCTATCAACAATGGTTCCATAGGCGCTGCCAACTTGCAAAAGCAGGTTTACGAGGGCAGGCTGATTAATCAACAATTGAACAAAGCCGCCGCAGACTACATTAATTCATTACGAGGAGCGCAAGTTATTGAAGGAAAATTAACCCTGTCCAAAATTTATGAATGGTTCTGTGACGATTTCGGGGGCACCGGACAAAACATTATCAATCATATTAAATATTTTGCCCGGGAACCATTAAGCAGCCAGTTAAAACACGTCAATACTGTTGAAAACCATGTATACAACTGGCATTTGAACAGCACCATCCCAAATAAATCGTGAACAGCAAGAATAATCCCGGATTTTGGGAGCAGGCCGGCCATTTTTTCCTATACAACCTGCTATTTGCGCTATTACAAATAGCCTACATTCTCTCGCGCGGCAGTAATTTCCTCCAGGCCATTCCATTACCACTTAACGTCCACATTGAAATTATAATGACCGGCGTCATTCAGTTGGGATTGTATGGCCTATTATCCATCCTGCAAGCGACGCTATTCTGGGGTATCGCCTGGCCCGGGATGAACAGGGAAGCGCAGTTCCGCTGGCAAATTATCCTGTTTACCCTGACTGTCGTATGGCTGCTTGCCATCAACTGTTATCTGTTTCCATTAAGTGCGTTCAGCCGCCTTTTGTTACCGGCCATACCCATGCCGTTGATACGCGTTATTCTCGGATTGTCTTCCTTATGCCTCGCCATCCTCACTATTCTGGCGTTGTGGAAGGGTTTGCGCCGCACCCCGTATCGGTTTGCCGCAGGAATGATATTGTTTCTATCCCTCACCCTGCTGTTTCTGCCACATCATACAACATCAAATACCCCTTCCCGGGAGACCCGGTACCCTAATATTATTCTTATCGGGATAGATTCTCTCAACCCGGAACGCATTAATGCCAGTCAAACACCGACTATCAATCAATTTCTCAAACAAAGCGTTCAATTTAAAGAAACCATCAGCCCGCTGGCGCGAACCTATCCGGCCTGGACAACCATATTAACCGGACTGTATCCGTTGCATACCGGAGCCCGGGAAAACCTGGTGCCTAAAACGCGGGTCAACGACTCGGACAGTATAGTCCGAACCTTGCGAAATCTGGGTTATTACACCATTTTCGCGACCGATGACCGACGATTTAATAATCTGGGCAAGGAGTTTGGTTTTCAGGAAATCCTGGGACCGAAAACAGGTATCGATGATACGCTTCTCGGGACCTATAATGATTTTCCATTAAGCAACCTGCTAATTAATTTTCGAATAAGCGCCTGGCTGTTTCCCTATAATTACCTGAACCGGGCCAGCCATTACAGCTACTATCCGGCCACCTTTGACAAGGCACTGCAACGCATGCTGCAGCGGAATCGGCACAACAGACCGATGATGCTTGCCGTGCATTTTGCCTTGCCTCACTGGCCTTATGCCTGGGCCAAATCACATCCTGCCGAAGTCGGCAATGAGTACAGTATTGCAGAACGCAGCGCTCTTTATCATGCCGCTGTCCACCGTGCCGATCAGCAAATCGGAATATTATTGGCCCGGTTACGAGAAGAAGGTTTGTTAACCAACAGCCTTGTTATCCTGCTCAGCGATCATGGCGAAGCCTTGTATGAGGAAAAAAGCCGTCTCACCAGACTGAAAAACCATCATGGCCAAAAACCCAGCCGACTGGCCGGCTATTTTCGACGAAAAACCGCGACAACATTGGAAAAAAGCGCAGGACACGGTTCCGATTTACTGAGTCCCGCTCAATTCCGTTGCCTGCTGGGCTTTAAAATTATCAGCAAGGATCATCTTGTCACCAAACCACGTCTCATCCAGTCCCGGGTTGCATTGATTGACATAGCACCGACTATTTATTCATTTTTGCACCTGCCGATTCCACCCGCAGTCGATGGAATATCATTATTTAATGCGCTTCTTGGCAAAAGCCGGTCTGTAAACCACCGGGCCATTATGATGGAAAGCGGCATGCTACCCAACCAGTTTATTTCTCAAAAAAAAGCGATACGTTATGGACAATTATTATTTCGAGTCAATCCTGAAAATAATTACCTCGAATTAAAACCGAATCAATTGCAAGCGATTAATGACATGAAACTATATGGACTCATCCAGGACGACTGGTTGCTGGCCCTCTACCCCGATGATGAACAGTACATACCTGTCATCGTTCGTTTAAGCGATAAGCAATGGACAGACGATCCCGCTTCCGAGTTCGCTAGCCATTCACCGTTTAAAACCATGCTGCAACAATTACGTCATTTTTTCCGGCAGGATTTGGCCGATTACCCCAAAACGCGGCCTAACCCTCTACTTCCTTAAAAAGTTGGCTTATCCGGTCGTTTTCCAGAAAGGATTTTTCGTTGTAAACAATTAATATACGATGCAGCGCGTTGAGATTGCGACGACCGGGCCTCACCTTTTTCATCCCGTCATGGCGTTGATAATTGGCCGTAACAATACCGCGGTTAGCAAGCTCTTCCCGCAACGCGTCCATGACACCTGTCAGGGCGTTATAGACTTGTCGAGCCGTTTCCTTCTCCTGCGGATCCAGATCAGGGCAATTGGTAATGGCATGCCCCAGAAAAGCCGCTTGCAACGTCCGTAACAGATAGGTACTGTCTTTATTGGCAAAATAGCCGTACAGGTTCAAACATTCGGTCGTTGGTAACGGCTTGTAAAGCACGCACAACCGTTGCGTGACTATTTTATCGTTCTCATGGCAAACCCCATCACCGGCTAATGATTTTTGTAAAGACATGGCCGTATCAATGAGCCGATCGGGATTAAACCAGAATTTATAAGCCCGAAAAAGATCAAGTAACCGATTTTGATACAGGGTGTGGTCAGAATGGTGCGCCGATACAAACCGACCCTCCTTGATAGCGTTGCCTATCAGGCCGCGATAGGTCTTATCCGGTTCAACCTGAATGCCTTCGGGTAATTCATCGTCATGCAATAAATAATCCTGCCCGGACTTCAAGCCCCGTTGTCCCAAATTCTGCACGATATTCCTCTGGAAATACTCGATGAAATGATGCAGAAAAACCAGCCTGCTTTTCACGGAAATTATTTTTTCAGGATGAAGAGAAAAATCATATAATTTGTCCGGGTGGATTTTATAGAAAAAAATCGTGTTTATCAGAGAAACGAACTCGGGACGGGTAATCTGCTCATTGCAACGAGTCAATTGCTCATTGTTCAAACGCGCAAGCTGTATTGGCAACGCCTCGGATTCCTGCCCGGTCTGATTGGCAAAATGAATCAACGCCATCAACCAGATATCGGGGGTCGTCGATTGCACAACGGCTTTGAATAACCCCTGACTTGCTTCCATGTTTTTTGTTTCACAAAAAGGCGTGGCGGCCTGGGACAGGGCGGCGATTTTTTTATAAAAACCACCGATGTCAGAGATAATACGCGCTTCCTCTTCATTGGACGAGGCAGACAGCCATTGTCTCTTGCGAATCAGCAGTTCTTCATAACAACTCTCGGCCGTTGCGTATTGTTTTAAATCGTTGTCAAAATCACAAGATGGCCACGAGGAGGTGTGTATTTGTAATAATTCGGCATAACGGCCAGCCAGCTCCGTACAACAAGCGGCAAAACGCCGGCGCTCACAGTCAGGCAAGTCCCCGTCGTTGAACATACGATGCAAGCGGGCTTCCAGTTGTCTGATTTCAAATTTAAGCAAAGCCTTATCACGGCCATGCTTATCGATTAGCCAGTTAAAACAGGATTTTTTCACCCATCCCATATTGAGCCCTCCAAGCATCATTATGAAGCCGGAACGACGTATCAGGTTCTGTACACTTATCTATTTCATATTGCAAAAAATGAACCAATCATCCACCCTTTCAATCTGAAATAGATAAGTGTACAGCCACCATATATTGATCATAACAGGATTTCACTGGAATTACCGCCCGGGCTCTCCTAGGATTATAATAAGAGAAGCAGGAGAACAGATGGCTAATGTTCAGGAACCACCTAAATTCGCCGATTTTCTAGCACGAATGATTCTAGTCGGTAAATTAAATCCCATGATATTACCGGAGCTGGTCGGGAAAGAACTTGCCAATCGTGTGCTGGATAACGCCAATAATCTGATAGGCGCGCCAGCCCTTGGTGGTGGTCATATTCCGGTGTTGCAAGGACAAACACACGAATACCTTGGCGCCATCCCTGATATTAAAGCAAGGCTGGCCATGCTTGAGGAAATCCTTGAAGCTCAAAACAAGGAAAACACGGATGCCGATAACGCGGTTCGTCACACTCCCAAGCTGTAATCCCCCTTCCGTAACCTCCAGGCTCTGTGAACCAAAATTTTCCCAGCTGCAAATGCGGCTAACTGGCGCCATCAGGTCTTTGAATTCGTTAAATAGAGCCCGCTATTCGCCTCATTCACAGACCTGATGGCACTCAATTATCCACATTTTCGCTTTGCGAAAAAATTGGTGCAGAGCCTGGTTTCCCAAACGCCGGATCTATTAAAAAATCGCCAAATTAATGACATCCGGTATATAATGGTCGGTAAATTTGCAATTTATATCCGGGGGATCGCTTCATGTTACCGCATCGAAAATATGTCTTGATCATTGACGATGCCCCCAGGGACAAACGTCTTGATGATTATTTTAATAAATTTGACTTTACCATTGTGCAAGAACCCTACTTGCCGGAAACCGGGGAGCAAACTCAAGCGCCCGAAGCCATATTGATCAGCGAACGGTTTATTCGCTCCAACTCGGTAAACATCGCGGAACTTTATCAGCATTATAACGGCCCGTTACTGGTCATTAGTGATAACTACGATGAAGACACGTGCGTTAAGATGCTCGAAGCCGGTGCGGACGACTTTTTAATAAAACCCGTTCACCCCCGGGAATTGCATGCCCGTATCAGCGCCATTGGTAGACGGGTTCAACGCGCAAGGAAAGAACAGGAACCGGAAAAGGAAGTCTTGTTGTTCGCCAACTGGCGCCTTTATCCTTCTTCCCGGCAAGTTTTTGATGAGCAAAATAAAGAACTGAGCCTCAGCGCCGGTGAATACGATTTGCTTCTGGCCTTTGCCCGCCAGCCCCAGCGGATCCTTGGCCGTGAGTTTCTGCTGCAAATCACCAAAAACAGCGAACTTAATCCATTTGACCGCCGCATTGACGTCCAAATCAGCCGCCTGCGGCAAAAAATTGAAACGGACGCCAAAAAACCGGCCTTGATCAAAACCATTCGCAATGGCGGCTACCTCTTTACGGCACGTGTCATAGCCATCAAGGAAGGTACCGAGACAAACTTGCCCTACGAGAAATAACCGGCTTCAACCAAATATTGTAACAATATAAAACACTTTTTGTTATAATAGCTCCCTCAGTTTATCTATAGCACAGAGGTTACGATGTTTGAATGGTTCCAACGCGGACAAATCCGTTATCACAATGAGGATGTAATTGCCGAAGTTACCTTCAGGGGAGAGTCCCTCCGACCGGCACATCCTGTCACGGAAAAAGTACTGCAGGATCAACAAAATCTAGAAAGCACTCTTGCCCGGGAAGGACTAAAATCCGATGCCCGCAACAAGGGAAAAGGCAAGAATACAGTGAGCGTTGCAGAAGCGCTGGATAATGCCTGTTTTCCCCGAACCCTGAAATACGACGAACATACCTTGCAAGATATTGCCTTGAACATCCATAAAGATAGCGCCACTCGCCCCTTGTTTGAAGCCATTTATCGCGCCAATAGTGAATGCTTGTCCCCCCAGTTTAACCACACATCAACCCTGCAACTGAATCTGTTAAAACAAGAGTTGCTGGAAGCCATCGAACAATTTGAAAGAGACCAGTTGTATAATGACAAGAGTAAACTCCAAAATAAATTCAATTCGACTCAGCTTGAAGTCTGTAAACGGGTTTTAGAACAAACCAGGTCTTTGATTCGATGTGCGAACTCCATTTCAGGGGTGATCGCAACCCTGGCGATCGAAGCCGACTTGCTTGCCCAGACAGGGTTGGCAGACAGCGTCCACAAGGATAAGTCATTCCCTTTTCATTCTAGAAAATCATCTAAAATAGACTACCCGGCCAATTTGTTCCGGGAACAATTACCACAGATTGTATCAGAACATGCGCGAAAGATAAGCAATACACCCCGTTTGAATACCGTTGGTTCCGCCTTTCAACTGGGTCAGGCCAGAGAAGCGCTCATCGCTCGTCTGGAAACCTATCTGGGCCATCGCGCCAGACTAGTCAGTGAAACCACGGGCATGTATACGGTCACCAGAAAGTACCAGGCCATTGATCGCGGCATGTTCTACAATAAGGAATTACAGCAAGCCCGCATTAACGTGGCCGCCAGATTGCTGATCCAAATCCGGCATATGCAGTTGGACGACGGTACGCCCATCGACAATCCGCAATTGTTCGCAAACGCGTTGAACGAGGCAATAGGCGCAAATATTGACTGTCATAACGATCTGGCAAGAGCTATTGACGGGCCGGGGGAATTATATAAAACCCTGGACGCGATGCGTCTGGAAATGGGTGATATCTATCCTCAAAACGTTCGGTGCGGGCGGGGCAAGGATTCCGCCAATTTGCATGAGCAACTGGATTTACCGACACCCAAAGCATCCATCCTGGGCCATGCCCATTAAGTTTTCTGGCGCCGCAGCAGTTATTTTTTGGACAGAATAAGGACAAAGCAAGCGCTACGAAACCCTGCCAAACAGGTAGCCCGCGAGAAGCAAAGCGGATTGCGGGGATATACGGCACAGAAATCCCGCTGGGGCTACAACATCCCCCAAACACCCATTTTATGATAAAGTGGGCAACTTTTGCTAACATGGTACACGATGAACGGTATGCGACAACGATGGACTTCCCTGTCTTCCCGGCACAAAACGATGATCATACTTGCCGTTATTGCCCTGTTGACCCTGATAGTTACAATCCGTTTTGTTCAATCAACACACCCCGCGGCGGCCAACGTCAACAAACTGGTGGAAGTGGAAACGATAACGCCGCAACCATTGCAACAAACCATTCGTCTGCTGGGCACCATCCATCCCAAACACGCGACTATCCTGATGGCCAAAGGCAATGGCATGCTCGATACCCTTGTTCCAACCGGACAAAAAATCAGCAAAGGCACGTTAATCGCCAAAATAGACAACCCCGACATTGAAAAAAACGCGCAGTTATCCCACAGTGCCGTACAACTCGCCAGGGCGCAATTCGAGCGTTTAAACAAGCTGCTGAAAACCGGCTACGTCAGTGCCAAGGAAGCCGAGGAGAAAAAACAATTCTGGATAGACGCGCAAAAGGAGCTTGCCAAAACCAGAATAGACCGGAACAATCTTCGTTTTTACGCACCCTTTGACGGCGTCATAGGCGCTTATAAAAAACGGGAAGGAACGCAGGTTAATCAGGGCGATGCGGTCGTGTCCATCTACGATCCCGCCTCGCTGGTCGTCGATTTCGATATTCCATGCAGCAACTTAAACGGGGTTCATCAAGGGCAGCGCGTACACGTTCTTGGCCGGCAATATGCTCTCAGTCATATACAAAACATGATCGATGAAGACACACATATGTGTCCTGCGGATGTCGATATTGTTTGCAAGGATTGCCTGATTGGCTCAACCGTCGATGTGGAACTGGTGGTGGCGGAAAAACCAGACGCCCTGACCATCCCTTTTCAAGCCGTGTTTCTTAAAAACAGCAACCCATTCGTTTATGTAGTCGAACAGGACAAGGTCGTTCTGGTGGCCGTAAAAACCGGACTGATGCAGCAAAACCGCGTTGAAATCATCGATGGTTTAAAACCCGGGCAGCAAGTGATCATCAAAGGTCAGGAACGATTGTATCCGAACATGACGGTTGATGTTTACAAACCGGCTTCCCAATCATTGGCAGGCTAGCCGTATGAAATTAACCGGTTATTTTATCAAACACCCCGTCATAGCGATTATTTTAAACAGTATGATCGTGGTTCTGGGACTGCTTTGCCTTTATAACCTCCCGGTACGCGAGTACCCGGATATCAGCTTCCCGACCATCACCGTAACCGCGCAATATCCCAATGCCAGTCCGGATCTGGTGGAAACCTCGGTAACCAACATTCTCGAGGATCGCTTAGCCGGCATAGAGGGTCTGGACACCATCACGTCCCAATCCAACGCGGGTTACGCGCAAATTACCCTGTTGTTTCGCGCTGGAACCTCCATGGACAGGGCCTTGAGTGCAACCCAGGATGCCGTAGGGATCGCAAAAGCGCAATTACCGGTCGACGTCAAACCGCCAGCCGTGGAAAGACAGCGCAAATCCTCCGGCCTTCCCTTTATCGGCATTGCACTGGAATCAAAAGCAAGAGGATTCGGCGACCTGACCCATTACGCCAACCTTAATCTGAAAAACGTGTTTCGCAGCATTCCCGGAGTGGCCTCCGTTGACGTCTGGGGCCAACCCTACACCTACACGGTGAGCCTCGTTCCTGAAAAAATGTTTTCCTTCGGTATCAATCCGGACGATGTGGTAAACGCCCTAAGCCAAAGCCATATTTCCCTGCCTGCCGGCAACTATCGTAATAAAATTCCGGCCACCTTGAATTCGGAACTCAAAACCCGGGAAGATTATGAAAATCTGCTGATCAAATCCGCCAAACATCCGGTGTTTCTCAAATCCATTGCCAACGTCGCTCTGGAAACGGACGTAAGCCGCATGCGGGTACGCGTCAACGGTCACCCCGGCCTGGTTTTATCCATAAACCGCGCCAACGACGCCAACCCCATTGACGTGTCCAAAGCGGTACGCCAGTCCATTGCCGACCTTAAGCAAGGACTCCCGGATGATATGAAGATCAATGTCATTATTGATCAATCCGATTTTATTAACGCCTCCATTAAAAACATACGATCCGCGATTGGGGAAGCTATCTTTCTGGTCTTAATCATCGTTTTTCTTTTTTTGCGCAATGTGCGCGCGACCTTCATTCCACTGATTACCATCCCCATTTCCCTGCTGGGCTCCCTGATTTTTCTGAAACTGTTCGGGTTTTCAATCAATCTCATGACCTTACTGGCCATGGTGCTCGCCATCGGCCTTGTTGTCGATGACGCCATTATTGTGCTGGAAAATATCTGGCGCCACATTGAAAACGGCTTGTCACCCTTTGACGCGGCCATCAGGGGCGCCCGCGAAATAGGCTTTGCCATCGTAGCCATGACCTTTACGTTAGCCAGTGTCTATCTGCCCATTGCCTTCATTCAAGGCATGCTCGGCCAGCTTTTTATTGAATTTGCCGTGGCATTAGCCGGTAGTGTGTTCATATCAGGCATCGTCGCCCTGACCCTTTCCCCTCTGATGTGTGCCGGTTTTTTACGGCACGATTCCAGAAACTGGTGGCCTCAGATGGATCGGCTACTCGGCAAACTCGCACAACAGTATGGCCGGGCACTCCATTTCGTTCTGCCCCGTAAAAAACTGACATTTCTGGCCGCCACGATATCCATCGCCGCCAGCGTTCTGCTCTATAATGTGCTGGGGCACGAAACGGCTCCCAAGGAAGATCGCGGATTAATTGGCGTCTATACACCGCCAGTCGCCGGCGAAGACATCGATGCGCTGGATCGCAAACTGGCCCGACTGGAAAGGATCATCCATCAACTTCCGGAATCCGATAACCGGCTGACGTTTATGGGCGATTGGGGAGGCAGCATCGTGCTCCCTTTACAACCTCACGCCCAACGCACACGCTCGGCCAGTGACGTGGTTGAAAGTCTACGCCCATCGTTTACTCACTATCCGTCTATCGATCCCCATGTCTGGAGCTGGGATACAGGATTGCCCGGCATTGACGACGCGGGGAGCGGCTCGGAACTGACGCTGGTTATTTCCACTCCCGACAGTTTCAGACAATTGTTTGATCAGGCCGAAAAACTGAAAACCGCGCTTGATAACAGCAAACAGTTTGAGTCCGCGGGGTATGACCTTCGTTTAGATACCATGGGTTACTCCATCGAACTGGATTACAATCAACTGGCCAAACTGAACCTGTCGGCCGCCCAGGTCGCCAAAACCATCGAGGTGTTTTTTAGCGGCGACAAAACCCAGACCTTTGAAAAAGACGGGATTATTTACAATCTCACCATCAAAGGCAGCTCATTACCCTGGACCTTAAACGAACTCTACCTGACAACCTCCGCGGGGAAACGTATTTCCCTGGGTGCCATCACCGCCATGAAACCCAAAGCACAACCCGCGACCCTGGAGCATTTCCAGCAAATGCGCTCCACGACGCTGCATGTTCAGCCGCGTAAAGGCGACTCCATTGCGCATGCCTCTGAACAAGTGTGGCGGCTTGCCAAAGATACCATGCCGTCTCATTACAGGCTGATCTGGACGGGGGCGGCCAAAGCCTTACAGGAATCGTCCAATGCCATGCTGTTTTTACTGTTTTTGTCGCTGGCTTTCATCTATGCCATTCTCGCCACCCAATTTGAGAATTTCACCGATCCGTTCATCATACTTTTTACCGTACCACTAGCCTGTTCCGGCGCGTTATTGTGTTCCTATTTATTTGGTCAATCGCTAAATATCTACACTCAGGTCGGACTCATCACTTTAATTGGTCTGATCAGCAAACACGGGATTTTGATTGTGGAATTCGCCAATCAGCTGCAACGTGACGGCGTATCGCTTTATGATGCCATACAACAAGCGGCTGTATTACGGCTAAGACCGGTGCTGATGACAACAGGCGCCATGGTGTTCGGAGCCATACCCCTTATTCTGGCTCATGACGCCGGCGCGGAATCCCGTCACGCCATCGGCACGGTACTCATCGGGGGGTTATGCCTTGGAACGCTGTTTACCCTGTTCGTATTACCGGTCGTTTATCTTGTGATCAAATCGAGGCGTTCCACCTGAGCGCAGATTGCATGAGATCTTTCCAAACAGGACAAACCCGGGTATTGCACACGGGATCGCCTGTTTTGTAAAACGCGCCTTATTTCTTTTTATCCACCTTGAGCATGCGAACCGTTTTAATAATATTATCGCCGACTTTCAGTACTTCAATTTGATAATTATCGATCAGCAAGCAGCAATCCGGAGGAGGAATATACCCCAGATGTTCAATAATCAATCCACTTAAGGTACGCGGACCCAATTGCGGCAATTGCCATCCGAGCATACGTTTTAAATGGCGCAAGGTAATGCTGGCATCGACAATAACGGATCCGTCTTTCTGTTCCACAATATCCTTGTACAAAGCCGTGATGTCGGTTGTGAATTCCCCGACAACTTCCTCCAGAATATCCTCCATAGTAGCCAGTCCCAGTAAATCACCGTACTCATCCACTACAAAGCAACTGCGTTTCTTCATTTTCTGAAAATTCAGAATCTGGGTGTTTAATGGCGTGGCTTCGGGAATAAAATAAGGTTCGTCGGCTGCTTTAAGCAAGCTGTCTTTATCAAAACGCTCTTCAATCAGCAGATTAAGGATATCACGCACGTGAATCATCCCAATCAAATGATCAATGGTATCCTGATACAGGGGTAATCGGGTATGCTGGGCAGTTTCCAGTTGATCCAGCAGTTCATGCCAGGGTTGATTAATGTCAATACCAATGATTTCAGATTTGGGAATCATGATGTCTTCCACCGTCGCCTGCTCCAAATCCAGCAAGCTTATCAGCATACTTTTATGCTCCGAGCCCAGCAGACCGCCGGTTTCATGAACCACGGAACGTAATTCCTCACTGGACAACGCCTCTTTCTGCACCTTGCCGATCGGCACACCACAAAGACGCAGAAGGGTATTGGCAATCCAGACAAGAGCCTTGATCAGAGGAGCCAGAATGGTTTGCAGGATCCATAAAGGCAGGGACGTGATAAAAGCCACCTGCTGCGGATGCAGGGCCGCCAGCGTTTTTGGCGCCAGCTCCGCAAAAACCAGAATCACAAAGGTCAGCAACAGTGTGGCCAGCGCCACACCCGCATCACCATATAATCGCTGTCCTATTAACGTCGCGATGGTGGACGCCACGATATTAGCCAGGGTGTTGCCTACCAATATGACGCCCAGCAAACGATCAGGACGCGACAGCAACAGATTAACCCTGATGGCTTGCTTGTGCCTGGTTCTTACCAGATGCCGCAACCGGTAACGGTTTAACGACATCATGCCAATTTCTGATCCGGAAAAAAAAGCGGACAGGAGAACCAGAAAACCAAGAAGAATGAATAATGTCGTCAGAGATAACTGCACCAATATTCCTTAATCAAAACCAGTGAAATCAAGATAATCATCATAGCAAAGAGAAACGCGTAGATCACTCAGGGTTTTGTGAACCAAAGTCAATACCACCGTGTTACAGCTTCACTATCATTATGCTACAATGCTCCTTTTTTCAATCGGGTCATAAGCATGTTTGAAAATTTAACGGAACGGTTACATCGCGCGTTTAAAACCTTAAGCGGGCAAAGTCGTTTTACTGAGGAAAATACCCAGCAAGCCTTGCGTGAAGTGCGCCTGTCTTTACTGGAAGCAGACGTCGCCCTGCCTGTCGTCAAACAATTTATTGAACAGGTTAAGACCAGGGCGCTGGGTCAGGAAGTGGATTTGAGCTTAAAACCCGAGCAGGCCCTGGTAAAAATTGTCCATGAGGAACTGGTGCACCTGCTAGGCGACAACCGCGCCGAGTTAAATTTCAAAACACAACCTCCGGCCGTGTTTTTGATGGCCGGCCTGCAAGGTTCCGGTAAAACAACCAGTACCGCCAAACTGGCCCGTTATATGAAGGAAACGGAGCATAAAAAGGTCATGCTGGTTAGTGTGGACGTATACCGTCCGGCGGCTATTGAACAATTGAAACTGCTCGCACAGCAAATTGACGTCGTTTTCTATCCTTCAGAAAGCCATGAAAAACCGCTGGATATCGCGAAAAAAGCACTGGAAAGCGCCAAAAAACAATACATGGATGTGGTTATTTTTGATACGGCAGGCCGCCTGCATATCGATGAAGGGATGATGGCGGAAATTAAATCTCTCCATCAGGCAATCCACCCGATTGAAACCCTGTTCGTTGTCGACAGCATGACAGGACAGGACGCCGCCAATACGGCAAAAGCGTTTCATGAGGCCTTGCCCCTAACCGGTGTGATTCTCACCAAAACGGATGGTGACGCGCGTGGTGGCGCGGCGCTCTCCGTCAAACAAATTACCGGACAACCCATCAAATTCATGGGAAGCGGCGAGAAAATTGACGCCCTGGAGCCGTTTCATCCCGATCGGGTTGCCTCGCGAATTCTGGGCATGGGGGACATTCTTACCCTGATTGAGGAAGTGGAACGAAAAGCCGATAAACAGGCCAGCGAAAAACTGGCCAAAAAACTGAAAAAAGGCAAAGGCTTTGACCTGGAAGATTTCAAACAGCAATTGTTGCAAATGAACAACATGGGCGGCATTTCAGGCATGATGAGCAAGCTGCCGGGCATGGGTCAGCTGCCTCAACAGGCCATCAATCAAATTAACGATAACGCCATGGCCAAAACTATTGCCATTATTAACTCCATGACCCAAAAGGAACGTCGTATCCCCAAAATTATTGTCGGTTCACGCAAACGCCGGATTGCCCAAGGCTCCGGCACTCAAATTCAGGATGTTAACCGTTTATTGAAACAATATGAGCAGATGCAAAAAATGATGAAAAAATTCACCAAACCGGGCGGCATGAAACAAATGATGCGCGGCATGGGCGGATTACCCGGGATGAAAGGTATGTTTCCGGATGATTTCAAATAAATAAGAAGAAGCCCTTCCCTTGCCGAGTTAATTTTCGTACAATACACGGCATTTTTACGTAACCACTCTTAATGAGGAACATATGGTCGTTATACGTTTATCTAGAGCCGGCGCCAAAAAGCGTCCTTTTTATCACATGGTTGTAACCGACAGCCGCAGGCGTCGTGATGGCAATTACATCGAACGGATTGGTTATTTCAATCCGATAGCCCGTGGCCAGGAAGTACGTTTACATCTGGAAATGGATAAACTGGATCACTGGCAAAAAACAGGCGCTCAATTATCCGATCGCGTCAGCCAGCTGGTGAAAGAATACAAGAAGAGTGCCGTCGCTGAATAAAGTGAATAAAGAGGTTGACCGGGTTGTCATAGGCCGTTTTGGCCGCACACATGGCGTCAAGGGATTTATTACGATTCACTCGTTTACGGTTCCTCGTGACAACATCCTGAGTTACACACAGTGGCATGCCCTGATTGACAAACGATGGCAACCGATTAACGCATTGCGGGTAAATAGTACCGATAAACATATACTCGCCTTGATTGAAGGTTTCGCAGATCGTGATCAGGCCGCCCGACTAACCAATGTTGACATTGCCGTCAGTCGTGATCAATTGCCCGAACTGGAACCGGGAGATTACTACTGGCATGAATTAACCGGAATGACCGTTGTGAATCGGCAAGGTTTTCAATTTGGAATCGTCAGCGACATTATGCCAACCGGTTCCAATGATGTATTGGTTGTAGAAGGCGACAAACGTTACCTGATTCCTTACCTCCCGGGTCGGTTTGTTATCCAGGTCGATAAGGAAGGGCGTCGGATTACCGTCGACTGGGACACCGAATTTTTATGATACATCTTGGTGTGATTACATTAATGCCCGAGATGCTTGCCGTCCTGGAACACGGCGTGGTTGGACGAGCGATTAAACAGGGACTTGCGAAAATCGATTCCTGGAATCCACGTCAATGGGCGCCGGGGCCTTATCGACAGGTTGATGACAAACCTTACGGAGGCGGCCCGGGAATGGTGATGATGTATGAGCCACTGGCTGCGGTCATTACACACGCAAGGCAACAAATGCCGGCGGCGTGCAAGGTTATTTACTTAAGTCCGCAAGGCCGGGATATCAGGCAGGGCGACTTAAACGCCATAGCCGACAGCAGACAGTCCTTGCTCTTTATTGCCGGCCGCTATGAAGGCATTGATGAGCGAGTGATTGAGAGACACATTGATGAAGAGTGGTCCATAGGGGATTTTGTATTAAGCGGCGGTGAACTGGCTGCCATGATTTTTATTGACGCCATAGTGAGATTACTGCCGGGAAGCCTGGGACACCAGGGCTCCGCTGCGCAGGATTCCTTCATGAACGGATTGCTGGATTATCCTCACTATACAAGGCCGGCAAGCGTTGACGATATGGCCGTTCCTGCCGTGTTATTAAACGGCAACCATCGCGATATCGAGCGCTGGCGAAGGAAACAATCGTTGGGGAACACCTGGTTGAAACGACCCGGGTTACTGAAAAATTTGGAATTAAATGATGTCGATGAGCAGCTGCTTGTCGAATTTAAGTGCGAACACGGTGATTCCTGCTGACAGGAACGCCCATTTGAGGAGTGACCATGACTAACATTATTGACCAGTTAAATGCCGAGCAAATGAAAGGTAAAACAATCCCGGAATTCAGCCCCGGAGATACGGTTCTGGTGCAGGTACGGGTTAAGGAAGGAACCAGGGAACGTCTACAGGCTTTTGAAGGCATCGTCATTGCCAAACGAAACCGTGGTTTGAATTCCGCCTTCACCGTACGTAAAATTTCTCACAACGTCGGTGTTGAACGGGTTTTTCAAACCTATAGCCCGGTTGTGGACAGCATTACTGTAAAAAGACGCGGTGATGTACGTCGAGCCAAATTGTATTATCTGCGCAACCTCGCCGGACGAGCTGCTCGTATCAAGGAAAAACTGGCTACTAAAAAAGAAGGGTAATCCGGTTTTATTATGACGCTCATCGTTACCGCTTACCAAACACCCGTTGGCTGGTTGAATGTGGCGTACGATGAGCATTATATCTATCGCGCGGTGTTTGACGACACCCCGACGAAAAACTCCACGGACAAAACGGGTCTTGGTCGGGATATCCACCAGGAATTAAACCATTACTTTGACAACCCCCACCATCGCTTTCAATTGCCGCTAAAGCCGCTTGGCACGACTTATCAACAGCGGGTGTGGAATGCCTTGCTGGTTATTCCCGTTGGCAGAACGATGACGTACGGCCAACTCGCCAACACCCTGCTTTCAAGCCCCAGAGCCATTGGACAAGCGTGCAAAAACAATCCCCTCGCCCTCTTTATTCCCTGTCATCGAGTCGTTGGCAAGGACAACCCCGGCGGATATATGGGGCATGCCAACGCGTTAAATTATAAAGAATACCTGCTCAACCACGAAGGCGTGTTTAATTAGGTTTGTTACCACCGCTTTGCTCCGAATTTAACAAAGTACCTGGTAATGCCATTAAATTATCCCAGGCTGTAGACGCGAAAAACCGGATGGTATACCTGGACGTTTCCATTAACCTCTCGGAAATGGATTTTGGTGATAACCTGGCTAAATACTCGTTCTCCCACGGCTGAGGATTCTCCTCCTCCAATTTACGCACGTATTTTGAAATATGGTCTTTTACACCCGCTGTCACCAGCGTTTGCCCCATAAGGTATTCCCGTAACGCCAAAACCACACCGAGCCGCACACTGGCGCAGTGATCGTCTTCTTGACGACGGCTTAACTCATCCAGGTATTCCAAAATCAGATCGCGATATTCCATAACCGGTGCAATATTACGTTGAGCGGCATCGATACTCTTCTGGTATACAGGCAATAACGCTTCAATATCCTTAAATTTCTCCCCGACGGCCTTGCTGTTGGCAAATTCCGACAATCCCTCGTGGTTACCAGGTGTGTAGCCTCCGCTTCGGGTCATCCATGATTTGATGATATTGACGTCTTTAAGTTTCGGATTTTGATAAAACGCCAGCAAATGGTGCTGCTCATAGACCAGGCATTGTAATGAGGCGTTAAAAAACACCGTTGCGGCATAAGCCGACTCTTCTTTAAACAAGCGTGGTTCGGTATCCAGAAGCCCCAGTATAACAATAGTTAATCCCTCATCTTTTTGTGAAAATCCATGATTTAAAAGCTCAAACACGGCGAGAAACAACAGTGTATCGGCATCGATTCCGTCTTTTTCAGGTTTATCAGGCTTGTATTTCTCATTGATAAATTGAAGCCATTGCAACACGGCAAGATAATCGCCCTGCCGCAGCAGGCTCAGGAATTCCTCTGTCGAAGTAAGCATGTGAACTCCATAGTCAGGGTCTGTTGACATTTCAATTGTATAAAACCATGCTGCAAGAGCAAGCACTATCAGGTACTCCACATCACTCTTGCAATCAGGCTCTGTGAAAATTTTGGTTCACAGAGCATAGGTTCTGTGCACTTATCTTTTATCGAAGCGAAAATTGAGGTAATTTAGCTCAAAATTTCGTTTGAATGAGGAGAATAGCCAGCCCTATTTGACGAATTCAAGCGGAATTTTGAGCAAATTAATCGCAATTTGTAGCCGATAAAAGATAAGTTCACAGAGCCTTTCTCCTAAAGAAAAAAAAACACCGGACGACAAATGTTTATATACTCCCTGGGAATAAGCGGCATGAACCATTTTATTTCTGTTTGTCTGCTGGCCTTGTTACCTTTCAGTACAGCCTTGGCCAATTGTGACCTGACTCGCTTTCGCTGGGAATGTGAAATTCCGATCAAGGTCAAACCGACCCGTACGGCCTACTCTCTGGTATATTGCGGCAATTCGTATGGTTATGTCACGCCGGCGCAATTTGAGATATTGAGGCGTTACCACCGTCGCAGTGTCAATATGGTATTAAAAATTAACGGGGAATACGTCGACAGCCCTTGCATACCGGCAAGAAAATACCCGGATCATGATTAGGCTCCGTGAACAAAAATTTTCACAGCTGCAAATACGGCTAATTGGCGCCATTATGTCTTTGAATTCGTTAAATAGAGCCCGCTATTCGCCTCATTCAAAGACATAATGGCACTCAATTATCCACATTTTCGCTTTGCGAAAAAATTGGTTCACAGAGCCTGGGCCGTGGAGTTTTTTTTGCAACTTTATGTATATTTTTAAATCATTATCGAGTAACATCCATCATCCTGAATTGACTACTGGTGTATGTTGGCAGACCTTGATCAATTTGTTGATTCCCTGTGCAAAAATAGCTTTGCTATTATTGATGATTTTTTACCCGTTCACCATTATAAACAACTATTAAATCTGGTTGGGAATATTTACGAGGATGGCCAATTCAAGACCGCACGCATCGGACGCCAGCAGAACACTCAACACAATCAATCCATTCGTCGCGACAAGATTTACTGGCTGGAAAAACCGTCTGAACATCCCGCAATTCATCCTTATTTTGAGATGCTCAACAAGATTATCGCTCTCTTGAATCAAACCCTTTTTCTGGCTCTGGTGGAATTTGAGGCTCATTTGGCGGTGTATCAGCCCGGCGATTTTTATCGCCGCCATATCGATCAGTTTACAGATACCAGTGATCGACGAATTTCGTGCGTTTATTATTTAAATCCGGGTTGGCAGGATAATTTTGGCGGGGAATTAAAATTATATAACAATAAGGATCAACTCCTCTGTACGACGCTTCCTGTCGGTAATCGCTTTATCTGTTTTACCAGCAATCTTCCTCACGAAGTGTGCGAAACCAGACAGACACGTTACAGCATCACGAGCTGGCTGAAAATCCGCGCTCAAGTGCCCGTCCCCCTGCTAATAAATGTTTGATCACTGGTCTGATAGTGTTTCCGTGTAAAAATAAGCTTTATTGAACTTTCATTCCGGTTATTATTAAATAACGCTATCCAAACACAGGGAATTCGGGTATGGCCGTCAGTAAGGAATTCATGGAGCTGTTCAGCGATTTTACTGAACGGTATAAAATACAAGGCAAGGGGGGAGCCTACCTGAAATGGGGCAAGGATGAACATTTCGATGAACTCCGGAAAAGCTTGCAGTCCCTGCTGGATATTGTGCAAACTAACGCCGATGCGTTCCATGATCACAGCCTCATTCAATACCTCTGTGTCACCGCTACCCTTTATTTACCGACCGATCCTGTTTTTTCAGCCCATGTTAGCCAGTTGCTTAATGAGTATTATAAAAAATGCGGCCATGAAGTGAATAACCTTCTGTCACATGCTCTGCACATTAGCGTTGAACCGGAACCACTGCGTTTTGATCTCGTGGCACACTTGAATACCACGATCGAATTGCTAAAGAAAGCACACCAAAGCGAGATAAAAAGTTTACAAGCCCAAATGACGCAACTCCGCCGGGAAAAGGACACACGCGAGAAAGAAAATGAACGCCTGAAAACTATAGAACGGGAGTCTCAGCAATCTCGCGAACAAAGGTCAGGTCACTTAAAGGCCCAAAATCTGCTGAGACAATTAAATGAGATCATGGGGATCACAACGACAGACTGGCCACGAACCGATTTTACCCCCGAAGCTCCGGTCATCGCCTCCCCCCATATGAAATCCGTCAAGGAAACACCCCCGTTAGCTGCCAAGACGCCCGAAAACCCGAAAGACATAATACCCCCTCACCTCGCCCGCCCTGCTACAATACCAAAGGCGCCCGAACCGCCTTCATCCACAGTAACTAAAAACTCTCCGTCAGAATGGCCTTCAGACGTTTCGGAGGAACACCGCCAGGCGCCCGGTTTTTTTAAGGAACTGCTCGCCAGGCGTCAGGAAATTATGGAAAAATCCAAAAAGAACACCACAACGAAACCCGAACCTGCAACCGTTACCGGAAAAAAAAAATCCCCGAACCACACTTATCCTCCATCGCCGAACTGATTCTGTCGTCCGAGCAGTTTCAGACAACCCTGAAGCAAATTCGTGCGGCCAATATTGACAGCGGCAGTGACGACGATACGGAAGAATACAGCGACGGGGAAGAAAGCAGCGAATCCCGTAAATGGCAAATATAGCACTTCGAATCTGAACATTCTCATGTATAATGATCCTTTTTTTCATCAAGTCAATCACGATGCACGCTCTGGAAATTAGTCAACTGCGCAAAACGTACGCCAATGGTGTGGAAGCGCTGAAAGGCATTGATTTATCAGTTCGGGAAGGCGATTTCTTCGCGTTATTAGGGGCAAACGGGGCTGGGAAATCAACCACCATCGGGTTAATCACCACCTTGATTATCAAAACGTCCGGTGCTATTCGTGTTCACGGTTATGATCTGGATAAAAAGCCGGCTCTGGCCAAATCCTGCCTGGGGTTGGTGCCGCAAGAGTTTAATCTCAATATATTTGAACCCTGCTATCAGATTCTACTCAATCAAGCCGGATTTTACGGTATCAGCCGCAAGAATGCCAAACGACAGGCTGAAAAGCTGCTTGAACAGCTTGGCTTATGGGACAAGCGCCATGAAATCGTCAGGCATCTTTCCGGTGGTATGAAGCGCCGCTTAATGATTGCCAGGGCACTAATCCACAATCCCAAGGTACTGATTCTTGATGAGCCGACGGCCGGAGTCGATATAGAAATCCGACGCAGTATGTGGGATTTTCTGACGCATACCAACGAACAGGGAACCACCATTATTTTAACAACCCATTATCTTGAGGAAGCGGAACAACTGTGTAAAAACATCGCCATCATCCACCAGGGACAAATTGTGGAAAACACCTCAATGAAAGACCTGCTAAAAACCCTGAATCATCAGACGTTCGTATTGAATACGGCAACACCTATCACCGACTTGCCATCTCTCGAGCCGTTTCAAGCACAATGGATAGATAACAATACCTTTGAGTTACGCGTCGATAACCAGGTATCACTCAATGACGTCTTTACCAAACTGAGTGAGAAAAATCTGCATATCCACAGCCTGCGTAACAAAACCAACCGTTTGGAAGAACTGTTTCTGGATTTGATCAATCATGACCATTAATCAGCAATTTATCGCCCTGTATACCCTGGTCCGCCGCGAAGTAGTCCGAATGTTTCGCATTGCCACTCAGGTTTTTCTGCCGCCGGCCATTACGACAGCCTTGTATTTTCTGATATTTGGCACTTTGATCGGGGATCGCATCGGTCCCGTTCAAGGTGTGAACTACTCCACGTTTATTGCCCCCGGTTTAATCATGATGTCGATCATCACCAATGCCTATGGCAACGTCTCAACCTCCCTGTTCAGCGCCCGATTTCAAAAAAGTGTCGAGGAAATTCTGGTCAGCCCCATGCACGACAGCTTTTTATTGATAGGTTATACCCTGGGAGGGATTTTACGGGGTGTTATTGTGGCGTTGCTGGTTTTTCTTGTCTCCTGTTTTTTTATTACCCTTCACATTCATCAGGTGTTCATGACGATCGTGGTGGTCATTATGGTGTCGGCCATTTTTTCCCTGGCCGGTTTTACCAATGCCATGATTGCTCGTAATTTTGACGACGTGATGATTATCCCGACTTTTGTCCTGACCCCCCTGACTTACCTGGGAGGCGTCTTTTACTCGACCAGCATGCTTCCCGGCATCTGGCCAACCGTCTCTCATTTTAATCCGATTCTATACATGGTGAACGCCTTAAGACACACCATGATCAACCAGCAGGAAGTCAATATGACCACATCCATGATTATGATTACCTTGATGCTGGTCTTCTTAGTGGCACTTAATCTGTTTTTATTTAAAAAAGGAACCGGTTTGCGTGAATAGAACCAGGACGTGTCGACACAATTTTTTTACAAAAGCACCGTTACCCGCATTTCGGCTTCGCCTGCATGACGGGCTACAGAAAACATTATAAAAAAGGGGTAAGCCCCTTTGCTCGCAGAATTTTTTTACAAAATGGCCGTAGCCCGTAAGGAGGCCTGCGGCCGTATTGCGGGTTTCATGTCCAAATGCCACATTTCCAGAACAGGTTCCTACACGGGTGAACGTTATCCGCATGTCGCCTTCATGACAAGCCACAAGGAACTATCAGGGTCTATTGACCATTCATCCCTCTGAAAATTTATCAATTTGATAATAAAGTTGACGATATTGTGACGTCTGCGATATGGTAAGGAAATGTACTGCAGTTCAGTCTGTAACCTATCTGTATCATCTGTGTGTGTCATACAACGGCCCCTCCGTGATGAAATGGATATCAGGTTCAAAAGCATTCTATATCAGTAGCAGGAGGCAACGATGGGAATTTGGG
Organism: Legionella spiritensis; assembly: GCF_900186965.1. Lineage (NCBI taxonomy): Bacteria > Pseudomonadati > Pseudomonadota > Gammaproteobacteria > Legionellales > Legionellaceae > Legionella > Legionella spiritensis. The sequence goes on along the minus strand of NZ_LT906457.1, from coordinate 490,096 downwards.
ACTCCATTTTAGGTGCAGCGCTTGGGCAGGGAAGTTCCCTTGCCATTACCGGAGCGATTAGTGGCGGGGTGGGTATGGCGCTTGGTACAGGGTTCGGTGCCTACCTCCACTCACTGAAAGCACACTGCGACAGAGAGAAACTGATCCTGACACTGGGACACATTCCAAAAAAAAACGCCGACACCATCAATGAAAATTGCCAGTCAATCATCGAAACGCTCCTGCAACAATTAGATAGCCTGGATGATGATTGTGAATTGAAACTGCAATTAGGTTCCTCCATTCGCGGCCATCTTGAAACCTTTTGTTACCTGCAACCACGCGAAGGTACTGACATATTTCAAATTCAAAAGCTTCATGAAGGCATTAAAACCATGGAGCATAACAGCGACGCACCGGCTCTTGCCATTGAAAAAACCATCGACGAATATTTTGAAACCTACCTCAACGTCAATCGCAAAACGATTAATTCGGAAAACAGAGCCGTCGCAGTAGCCACGGTGCAAATGATGCGAAATACCTCCATCATCCTGATTCAACTGATGAAAGCCCTTGCCGGTCTGCCTGGCCAGGAAAACGAGAAACGTCTGGAAAAATTCAAAGCCATCATCAACGATTATTTCACCAATATTCTTCATAACAAATTATTAGCAGCCAATTTCAACAAAAATCTGCATGAATATCTTATATCAACGACCACACAACGTGAGATATTAGCGAGCAAGATACAAGATCATTATATGCGCCTCCTCGATCAATTAATCGTTGAACAACGCAAAATCAGTATTCAGCAACTGGCTCAACAATCCTCCATACAACTGTATGGGATGACCAGCACGTTTCTTGAATTAATAGCAAGGCTGTTTGACAACCAGGCTGGTAAGGAGTTCACAGACATTACGTCCTATAAAATTGCCCAGGGCATATTACGGGCCGATACGGGTCAGGCCACCGGGATGTTGCCTTTTGCTGAAAAAGGCATACACGCCCTCCTTAAGCCCCTGGCCACCATTGCGGAAAACATGAGCCAGTTGGGTCATCAGGAAGATTTGCTTTCCTTTGTCCGTTACCAGGATGTGTTCACCGATCCCGAATCAGCTGCTTTGCTTATGACCTGGAATCAAAAAGGGTCTTATAAAACGCTGACCTCGGAAGAGCAGACACAAATAGCCCAGGATATCCTGGCCATCTGCAAACTGTTATTTATTTGTCAGGCCCTGGAAAAAGAATTTCTCCAGTCTGCCACCCGATACGGCCACCAGGGATTATTGGAACGAGGCGAGTATCATGCCAAACGCACCCTTATTTCGGTGCTGTATGACGAAGCAATGCGGCGAATAGGCAGCTTTTTCGCCAGCCACGAGAGTTTAAGTGATATTCTGCAATGGATAAACGACCCCAAATGGCTGGAGTCTCAAGACATTCCATTGACCGGAATCGGCCAATCCTTTCTGCTCCGCACGGAAACACCGGATCCCAAACATCTGATCAAGCAACAGCGTTTCGTAACCAACTCCATTTTCCGGCGCTGCATTCTGGCGTTGCATCATTTACGGGCCAGAATGGATTACGCGCAGGATTGCTTTTTAAACCAGCATTATCTGACCAATGGCGATCAGGTTGACCGAAAAAATGTTTTATCCGGCAAGGAAAACCACATCTATTTGTACAACATGATCAAAATACTGCGGGAATTTGGTTTAATTGATTGTCTCGGTCTTGATTTAAAAACCATGAAAACCCCGCCGCACTGTATAAACGAGGACTTGTTTGACGCGTTGCGCACTACCCATTACAAAATGCAAACAGCCGATGACAAGGTGAATACACTGTCCGGCCGCTTAAAAATACAGGCTTTTTATTCCCCGTCCAAATTGTCGGAAGGCCAGATCATCAACTACCACCTTGTTTTTGACGATCTGAGTGTTGAAATGGACTCCACCACCTATGAGTTTCTGGGTTCCATTGCTTTTGAGAATTGCGGATGGTCGGATGTGGTACAAAGTAAATGGCGCCAACTGGGAATAAAGGAACAAGCCTTGCGGTTCAATCTGCCGGAAAATTGCCAATTAAACGATTATCTTTATTTTTTTCAACAATTAAATCAGCTCCATCATGTCATGATCAACGCGCTGAAAGCAAAAAACAATGACGCGGCGAACGCGTTTCTGAGACAGCTCGATGATGCGATAATCATGATGGGGGAGTTGATAGAACACGTTAACCTGGAAGAGGAAAACACCAAAAAACTCGCCGCGAATAATATTCGATTGAAATCGGAGTACCGCCATCAGCAACAACAGCTTGTCAGTTTGTCCCGTGACGTCAATCAGCTAACGACGCATCTTGAACAAGCCCGTAAAAGTATTGCCTCCCTTAAGGAAAGTACCAGTAAAAACCTGGAACATATTTCCGAGGTGGAACAAGCCAATGATGAAATATACCAGCTGTTGCTCAATGAGTTCAGAGAAAATATTCAAGACATCAATGAATTAAACTCGACCCTGTCCAACAAACTGGATCACATCCAGTCGGTGCTGCTGTCTAATCAATCCAGGCAAGTTCAGGAAGTCAGTAATGATATCCAACGCCTGAAACAGGATATGCGTACACGAATCGATATGATTCTGCAACGATTTGCCAAATATGAACAAAGCTTCCAGAAAGCGAACGAAGACATACGAAAAACATTTATCACGTTGAAAGAAAGCATCAGCCAGGAAAAAAGTATTATTGAAAATCTGGAAAAACAATTAAACGAAGCGTTATTGCAATTGGAGCGACAACGGCAAAAAAATCAGTTTTTTGTACCCAAACAAGGTCAGGTGCGTGTCATTATCAACGATTTTCAAACGCTGTTTACTCACCTGGAAGAAACATTCAAACCCCGTTTGAATTTTTTCTCATCCTACAGGGACGTCAAGACAAAAAATTTGCTCACCTTTATTGAATTATTATTAGCTAACCAATGCTTTTTAAAGGATAATTTTAAATCCTACCGCAACCAGCGTGGTTTTGACGACGCCATTGAAGAACTGCTGCAAAACAGTGTTGTCATTAATTGTTATCATGGTTTGTTTAACAACAGCGTCTCCAAAGCCACTATCAAATCCATCATTACCCTGTTTTTAAATGATCAATTACTGCTGCGTTTAAAAAAAGAAGGCATTCCCTATCATGATGCGCGGATCAAACTGAATTTTAATGGGGAACTGGTCTACAAACAGGAGCGCGTTCCATGCCCTGTCCAGCAACCTTAGCAAAGGTGATCAGGGCTTGTTAACCGGTCATGATCCCTGTGAAAACCACTATTGATTTTTACGCTTAAACCCGAGGGCGTTTAAACGATCATCAACGGCCGGGTGTGTTGAAAACGCGCTGGTGAGTGATTTCACCGGATCAATACTGGTGGGATCAAACAGGTAAGACGCCTGCCGTACCTGTTCATGCGGCGTATTGCCGTAATCCTGGCTGTATTGTTCGGCATTTTGCTCATGATCCTGACTGATCTTTAACAAGGCTCTGGCCATAGGTTCGTTATCACGCATCAATTCCACCGAGCCCGAATCAGCCATGTATTCTCGGGTTCTGCTTAAAAACAAAGCCAGGAGGACAGTCAACAAAGGCAGTACATAACGCAAGACGATTATGATTAATACCAACCGGTTATCCTGGCGGCGATCGCGGCGGTATAAAACGGAATAAAACAAGATATCAAGCACAATCAGCAGAATATTGCTTAAAACGGCGACCATCAACGTCAATTTGATATCGTGGTGACGGATATGGCTTAACTCATGAGCCATCACTGCCTGTAATTCCGAACGGTTCAATTTGTCGATTAAACCGCGCGTGATAGCCACCATCGCGGATTTTTCACTATATCCACTGGCAAACGCATTCATGTAACCGGCTTCGATAAGAAACACCTTGGGCATGTATTTCAACCCGGATGCCACCTTCATTTCCTCCACTACGTTGTACAACTGCTTTTCCTGCAGATTCTTCGCGGTCTCCGGTGTTATTTCCCGGGAATCCGTGCCCATCAGCATGATACGGTCGTACATGGCATAGGTTATCATTAATGAGATGATGGCAATACCGCCCATGATAAGGGTGGCATAGGGAATGACTTGCAGGGTCAGCAACGCATACAGGCATTGCGTAATCGATACCTGTGGGTACATGGATTGCAGGATCACAACATCAACCAGCAACCCCACCGCCACATAGATGAGGATAAACAACCCGATAACCCACCGGGTTTTACGCTCATTGCGCCGCAATTGCTCACGCCAGTTGCCTGTTGTTGCATGATAATCGGTTAAAGGCATCATTCAGCCTCAGAACTTTACCGTATAATCTTCGTGTTGCTTGATGGTTTCTTCCGGTAACGACCAGTACTCGAATTCCTTATTGAGACTGGATGAGAAAACATTAACAACCATGGACTCAAAAAATGATTTCTTCTTGGCGTAATAACGTTCGATACTATCGTTATAAGCCTGTTTGGCATACGATAACTTGTTTTCCGTATTAACAATTTCTTCCTGCAATTGCAGCACGTTCTGGCTGGCCTTCAAATCGGGGTATTGCTCAAAAACCAGATTTAAACCGGACACTATTCTTGAAATGCCTTCCTCGGCCTGGATCCGTGTCTTTTCATCGCCGGACTCCCTGGCGGCCTGAGCCTGATTACGCAACGCCACAACATCTTTCAGCGTGGTTTTTTCATAATCCATATATTTTTTTACGGATTCAATCAGGGATTCAAAAACCTTATAGCGCCTGTCCAACTGGATATCGATTTGCCGCTTGTTGTTATTGATGGCTTCAATCATGCCTATCAGTGCGTTATAAATACTGACAGACCAAATGACCAGCAAGGCGATAATAACCAGAATCACAATCAAGATACTCATATTGCTATCCCGTTTTGTTTGCTATTGCATTAGTTATAGCTTGAAATAGACAGAAAATACAACTTTCACGACATTACAAGTTCAACAACGGTTTTAAAAATTGTCCGGTATAGGAGTGGGCGCATTTTGCCACCTTTTCCGGTGTTCCGGTCGCAATGATTTGTCCGCCCTTGCTGCCGCCTTCCGGCCCCAGATCAATGATCCAGTCTGCCGTTTTGATGACATCAAGATTATGCTCGATGATAATAATGGTATTACCCTGTTCTCTCAGGCGAAATAAAACTGCGAGTAATTGCCGGGTGTCGTGAAAATGCAGGCCGGTTGTCGGTTCATCCAGAATATACAGCGTATTGCCGGTGTCCCGCTTGGAAAGCTCCCGGGCCAGTTTGATACGTTGGGCTTCCCCACCGGATAAGGTCGTAGCGCTCTGGCCAAGTCGAATGTATGACAACCCTACGTCTATCAACGTTTGACATTTTCTGGCCAGTACCGGAATGGCGTCAAAAAATGTACGTGCGTCTTCCACGGTTAATTCAAGAATTTCGTGAATATTTTTACCCTTGTATTGTATTTCAAGCGTTTCGCGATTATACCGTTTTCCTTTACAGGTATCACAAACCACATAGATATCCGGTAAAAAGTGCATTTCCACCTTGATAAGGCCATCGCCCTGACACGCCTCACAACGCCCCCCTTTCACATTGAAACTGAAACGTCCGGGTTGATAACCACGGGCGCGCGCCTCGGGCGTCGCGGCAAACAACTCCCGAATCGGCGTAAACAAACCGGTATAGGTCGCCGGGTTGGAGCGGGGCGTCCGTCCAATCGGGCTTTGATCGATATCAATGACCTTGTCACACAAATCCAGCCCCTTGACGGATTTGAGACTGCCCGGGGTTAGCAGATTAGAGCGATTGAGCTGATTCGCCGCAATCGGATACAACGTATCATTAATCAGACTGGATTTGCCCGAACCAGACACTCCTGTGACGCAAGTGATCAATCCAAGAGGAATACTGACCGATACGTTGCTGAGGTTGTTACAGGTTACTTTGTCCAAATGAATCATACGTTTTGCATCAACCGTCTTGCGTAGAGCGGGAACCTCGATGGATTGCACTCGCGAGAGATACTGTCCCGTCAGGGAAGACGGATTGGCCATGATGTCTTGCGGTTTTCCACAGGCCACGATGGTTCCGCCATGCACACCGGCTCCCGGACCCACATCCAGCACAAAGTCGGCGGAACGGATGGCTTCCTCGTCGTGTTCGACCACAATAACCGTATTACCCAGATTCCGCAGGTGCAGCAATGTTTTCAGCAACCGATCGTTATCGCGTTGATGAAGTCCAATGGACGGTTCATCGAGAATATACATCACGCCCACCAGCCCCGAGCCGATTTGGCTGGCCAGACGAATACGCTGCGCCTCACCGCCGGATAACGTCTCGGCACTGCGTGCCAGGGACAGGTAATCCAGCCCGACATTGACCAGAAAACCCAGACGCTCCACAATTTCCTTGTTGATTTTCGAAGCAATTTCACCCCGGTGGCCGCTTAACTGCAACTGCTTGAAAAATTCGTAGGCCTGCTCAATAGAATATCCCGAGATCTCAGGCAGGTTTTTATTATCGACAAAGACATGCCGTGCTTCTTCCCGAAGCCGGGCACCAAGACAAACGGGGCAGGGGCGTGAAGCCAGGTATTTGGCCAGTTCCTCCCGCACGGCGGAAGAATCCGACTCACGGTAACGCCGTTGCATATTCGGAATGATACCTTCAAAGGCGTGTCGTCTTAATAAAAAATCACCCCGGGGTCTTTGATAACGAAACTCTATCACCTCACGCCCGCTGCCGTATAACACAACATGCCGTATGTTATCCGGCAAATCACAAAACGGCGTGTCAATATCAAAATCATAATGCGCGGCCAGTGATTCCAGCATGGGGAAATAATACGTCGTTTTTCTGTCCCAACCACGGATGGCACCATCCGCCAGGCTGGCGGTATCATCATGTACGACCCGTTTGGGATCAAAATACTGATCGACCCCCAGCCCGTCGCAGGCCGGACAGGCGCCGACCGGATTGTTGAAGGAAAAAAGTCTTGGTTCCAGCTCACTAAGACTGTAACCACATTCGGAGCAGGCGAATTTCGATGAAAAAACCAGCTCGGTAAAATCACCATCCAGAGGAGCGACAATAGCCAGCCCGTCGGCAAGATTTAAGGCGTTTTCAAACGACTCGCTCAATCGCTGGGTAATATCCGGGCGAATTTTAAAACGATCCACAACCACTTCAATCGTATGTTTCTGCCGCAGCGCCAGGGGCGGCGGATCGTCAAGCTCGCATATCTCGCCATCGATACGGGCACGCACGTAACCTTGCGCCTGCAGTTGCTGTAACAACTGGATATGTTCCCCTTTTCTCTCACGAACAACCGGCGCCAGAATCATTGCCTTGCTGTCGGCGGGCATGGACAGAACCTGATCCACCATCTGAGTGACCGTTTGCGCATGAAGACTCAAATGATGCACAGGGCACCGCGGCTCCCCTACCCGGGCAAAAAGCAGACGCAGGTAGTCATAGATTTCCGTTATTGTTCCCACTGTTGAACGGGGATTATGGGACGTCGCTTTCTGCTCAATTGAAATAGCGGGCGACAAACCTTCAATGGAGTCCACATCCGGTTTATCCATCATGGATAAAAACTGCCGGGCATAGGCCGACAGGGATTCTACATAACGACGCTGGCCTTCCGCATACAACGTGTCAAATGCCAATGAGGATTTTCCCGAACCGGACAGCCCCGTGATAACCGTCAGATTATCACGGGGAATATCCACATCGATGTTTTTAAGATTATGAGTTCTTGCGCCGCGGATTTTGATCGTTTGCATGAAACCGATTCGTTAATACATAAAAATCACTCATTATATCTCTGCTATAATTTTTAAACCAATAATTATTTTTTGATCATATAGATCATAGATTAAGCACTACTATGCAATAATTGATCTTAGGAAGGAATCCATGAAAACCAAGAATTCTTGCTTGCTCATGTTATTGTATGCCCTGCTGGCTCCCGCAAGCAGTTACGCGGATAACACCCAGGTCGCCAACTGGACTCAACAGGTACTTGTTACTACGCTTTCCATTAATTATCAGGAAATCCAGAAGGAACTGAACGCAAACCGGGTCTATTATTCCAACGATGCCTGGGAAGCACTGGGCATGTTCCTTGGGGATGGGCTTGGCATTGTCAAAAACAATCATCTGGTTCTACACCCCAAGGTATTAAGCAATGCCCAGGTTGTGGAACAAGGCTTTTTCTCAGGCATGGAATACTGGCGCGTTAATCTGTCCATTGCCATCCCGGAACTGGGGGGACGAGTGGATTTTTCCGTGCTGGTACTGAAAGCGTCTGATCCGCCCTATATGATTCAAAGTCTTAACATGATGAAATTTAAATACTGAGTACTGCGTCAGACTGCATTGCGTACTTGCAAGGCCACTATGGTGAGGCAATCAAATGTGGTATACTATTAACCTTATTATTCCAAAACCTTGCAGCCATGCGCCCATTAATCAATTTTATCGTCAGTCTATTTTTGATCCTGCTGGTCGGTATTGCTCATGCGGAAACAAAACTGGAAGACATCGAACAAACCATCAGCGACTCGGTCATTACCACCAAAATAACGGCAAAATTTACTAAAAATCGTGATCTCAATCCATTAAAAATATCGGTTTCAACAGAGGATGGTGTGGTTACCCTAAGCGGGCATGTCAACAATCGTAAAGCCTTTGTTGACGCCTTGCGACTCTCAAAAAATACCAAAGGCGTCAAAGCGGTGGAGATTGAAGACCTGATCATCAAACCGGTCAATACCTCCTTCACCGATGCCTACATTACGGCCAAAGTGGAAGCCGCCGTCCTCAAGGCGAAAGTATTTGACGATGAATCGATTCCATTAGTCGGGATCAACGCGACGACCAGCAACGGAACTGTGACACTATCCGGCCAGGTTAAGCAAAACAAATCCATCGTAGCCATCGTGAAACGGGTTACGGCGGTTCGGGGGGTCAAAAAAGTCATCTCCGAACTGCAAGTAGGCACCCCCAAGGAGAGTTAATGAGCGTGCTAACCCGCTTTAAATATTTTCTCTGGTATTTCAGCCGCTTTAAAGTCCCGATGATTGGCTATCTGAAACCCCGATTACTGGTTATAGACGATCAGCGGGTGGTGGTGAAATTACCTTTGAGAAGACGTAGTAAAAATCATCTCAATTCCATGTATTTTGGTGCCCTGTCCGTTGGCGCTGATTTGGCCGGGGGGTTACACGGGTTTTATTATGCGGCGAAAAATCAGCTGAAGGTGTCGCTGGTTTTCAAATCATTTCAGGCACAGTTCCTTCGCCGCCCGGAAAGCGATGTTTATTTTGTCTGCGAACAAGGCGATGACGTCCATGCCATGATCGTGGAATCCAAAGCATCCGGAGAGCGAATCAATAAAATGATACGTATCCGCGCCTTGATTCATTATCCCGAAACGCCGGAAGAAGTCGCCTGCTTCGACCTTGAATTATCCCTGAAAGTCATAAACTGATAGGGTTTATAATGAAAGCCTATTATGGACCATTGAGCCTTTTAGCGGCCACTCTCATCTATGCGCTGATATTTTATCTTCAGTTCACCCAACAATTACGCGTGGATTTCTCCTCGTTTTATTCAACCTCGGCAGCCCTGACACAAGAACAGAAACCTTATTCCATTCCATCAACCTCTTCCAGGCCAAAGGCAAAAAAATTACCCACCAATCTTAATCCCCCTTTTTTTCTGCTCTTGTTGCAACCCCTGGCACACCTCGACTATCGCTTCGCGCTTCCCGTATGGACCCTGCTTAATTTTATCGCCGGCCTGGCCGGGGCAGCCATTGCTGCCAAACTGGCTTTTCAACGAGCGATACTGCAAAAAATATGGCCGGTATTACTTCTTGTCTATTTATCGCTTTTTATGACATTTATGGACACCGCCATTGCTCAAATGGGCGCTTTTGTATTATTTTTTGTCATGACAGGCTATTACGCGTATGCCTGCCGTCATGATCGATTGGCTGGATTTTTATGGGGATTCATTACGGCCATCAAATTCTTTCCCGGCCTTCTTCTTGTTATGGCCTGGCAACAACGGCGTTATCGCGTCGCAGGATATCTTCTGGCGACAACAGTTGTTCTCAGCCTTCTTCCCGTGTATTACTTTGGCCTGAGCATATATAGTGAGTATCTGCAAATGCTGCGTCATGTCACATGGTACGGCGACAGCTGGAATGGGTCGCTTTATGGTTTTTTATATCGATTATTTGTTGTTCCCGGCCACCAGGCGCAGTCCGTATTGACCATTCAGGTTATTTATATTGTTGCTTCATTGCTGATACTGATCTGGTACATCAAAAAAATGGGCAACAACTCTCCCGAGGTGAACAGGCACTACCCTTTTTGCCTTACACTAGCCATCACGCTTCTCCTCAGTCCGTTCGGATGGTTATACTATTTTTCAATCTTGTTGCTGCCCCTGGCCTTAACCTGGCAGCAATTAGTCAGGGATCGGGAGACGGCGCCCATAATTACCGTGTTGTGGTTTACCGGATTTTTCATTATCAATTTACCTTTTGACTATATCAAATCGGTTCACATGGACTCGTCTTTCTGGCATCGGTTAACTATCTATTCCCTGCATAATTACGGGTTACTGATTCTGGTTTATTTAATTATCAGGCTGCTCACGAGACCGGAGAAACTGCTCACAAATACCGCGCAACTGGACAGAAATTTTGTATTACCCGTGTTGGTGATCGTTGCCTTTGGCCTGCTGGTACCCTTATCCTGCTTCTCGATACAATTATTAAAAACCCTGTTCTCACTTTGAACTGCTGAAGTAAAATCCTTTTTTACCCTCTTTTTTTGCCTGATACAAGGCTTTGTCCGCCGCTTGCAACAAGGATTCGACCGTTTCGCCAGCCTGGGGGAAAACCGCAATACCAATACTTACCGAAACATTTATCTCATGTTGTTCGATGATCACTGGCCGCGATAAGGACTCTATTATCCGTTCGGCCAGTAAAGTGAGGATGGAGCGGGTTGCCAAATCGGTCACGATCAATAAAAACTCATCTCCGGCCAGACGGGCGAGATAGTCATGGGCGCGCAAGGACTCCTTGAAACGCCCGGTAATTTCTATTAACAACACGTCACCCGCGTGATGTCCAAAATCATCGTTGATCTTCTTGAAATCATCCAGATCAATAAACATCAAGGCAAATTCCGTATGATTACGCCTGGCCTTGCTTAGCGCCAGATCAAGCATCTCCATACAGGCACGACGGTTTGGCAATTTCGTCAATTCATCATGCAACGCCAGATGCTGCAACTGATGATAAGCCAGCTTTCGTTCCACAGCCAGACTCATCTGGGCGGCAAGAACATCAATCATGTCAAGCTCTTCACCCGTCTTTAAATGAACATCCCGGCAAAAAAATTCAAAAACCGCATAGAGGTTATCGGCAACAAGAATAGGAAATGCCAAAGCACCCTCAAAACGAAAATGAGGACATAACGACTGTTCAACGGTGACACTGTCGCCGCCATTCTTTTCAAACCAGAGTGTTTTCCGCTCGTGCCAGACACGTCCGACAAACCCTTCCTTTTCCCTGATTTTCAACCGCTTCATTGCTGTGATACAAGCATCGCTTTCTTCATCCATACCCTGATGCCAGACGGTACCGGCTTCCAGACAATAATTTTCCTTATTGAAGCGATAAACGATACCAACGACAAACCGCATGGCCTGTCCAATCATCAGCAGACAGGATTTAAACGCTTCATTAATATCATCCTGAACCAGAATAAGCCGGGTGGTTTTGTAAATAAGATTCAATTCAAGATTCTTTAAAGACAGATTATCCTGGGCAAATTTCAGAGGACTGATATCGATATGAGTACCGACGATACGCCGTATTTTACCATCCGGATCAACAATGCCCTGCCCTCGGCAAAGAATCCATACCAGACTGCCGTTACGATGGCGGTAACGCACTTCCTGATGAAGTGGGTATCTTCCTTTGGAGGCCAGGTGTTTTTTAAGATTATCTTCAAGCGCCTTAAAATCTTCCGGCAACGCATGATCACGGAAAAAATCAATTCCGGGTTTAAAATGTTCCTTATCATACCCCAATGAGTTCAGCAATTTGCCAGACAGCATACATTGCCCGGTTTCAAGATTAATATCCCACCAGCCATCCGTGGTTTCATCCAGAATGAGATCATATATCGCCTTGTTTTCATGAAATAAATTCTCACTGTACTTTCTGGAGGCCAATTCTTCCTGTAAAGCCTTGATATTGGATATATCACGGAAACTAAATAAATAACCTTCCCGTTTATCCTGTAAAACAAGAGGATTTACCTTTAACATCATCCTGCTTGTGGTATCAAACTGATTCACCAAATCAAGTTCAAGATTGTCTATCATCCCCGTGTCTGAAATGCGATTGAGGATGTTTTTTGCCAACGAGGTATTTTGTATGCTCAGAACCTCAAAAACCGTATGCTCGGTAATATTCTTTTTCCGAGTGATTCCCATCGTACTCATAAAAGTCTGATTACATTCAATAATCCGGCAGTCACTGTCAACAAATAACAGCAAATCAGGGGAGTTATCGAAAATACGCTGATATTTCGACTCCATTTCCATGAGCTTTCTGGTTTTATCGCTAATGGATGTTTTTAACAGGGAATTATCGAGAACCACACGATTTTTCAAATGATTGACCAACGCTAAAAGACAGGTAATGATTAAACCCAGCAAAATAGTAACGGTAGGCAACCAGGGTGTGTGATTCGTGACATAACGGGGCGATGGCCACCATTTAAAAACGACAGGTTCGGATAAAAAATCCAGTTGCAACCGATACGTACTCATCCATTGGCGGGCAAAACCAGGAGACGCTTCATTGATTTTCCTGAAAATAATATCATCTTCGTACTGAATCGTCATTCCGGTCAGACTTGTGTTGGTCCGCACCATCGCGTTTGCAGCCATTTCCTGTACATTAAAAAGCATCAGACTATGGTGGCCCCGATTATAGTCCATACATAAAAACGTACGTCCGTTCGTAGCCAAGCCGGAGATGATATTGGTAAAAATATTATTTTTTTGTTTTCCCTGCCGGCATGCCTGACTAATTCGTATCACATCGTCCTTGAACGAAGGTTCTTCAGACCAAATTTGATACAATTTATCACGTTGCCATGCTATTAACGCCAAACCTGGTAAATCACTTAAAAAATCCAGAGCATCGTGTCTGATAATATTCAGGGTAACATCCGGATTACCAAGATGAATAAAAAAACGTCGGGCAGTCAGGTAATTGCGCTGCAGATTTAATTCAATCTCATTGGCAATCATGACACCGTCCGCATTGATACTCTCACGTATTTGCAAGAATGCTGATTGTGCGAAATTTTGCCAAAGCAAAAGAAAAAACAAATTGCCCGCCACAAGTATGGAGATAGTCTGAAAGACACCATGACCGACATAAAACCGGTGGTGTCGAACATAAAAAACAATACTCAAGGCTATACCCAACAGCGTCACGCAAAAAGCGGCGTACAAGGACATGGCTGACACGCCAGGCCAGGTATAAACTATTTCAATGCCAAGTAAATAGCCGGTCAAAACCATGAATCCAATACCTGCAACCAGGATTGAAAACGTCATCTGTATGATGCGGCTGAAAGCGCTGTTGGAAAAAGAATAGAACCCAATAGCCAGATTGAGAAACAATACACAAAATGCCGTGTTCGGAGCCATGCCTCCGGGATAAAGATCATGGATAATCCGATAAGGCGCGCCTCCCCACTGATTCTGATAAAAATTCCAGCCGAAAAGATAATCCATCAGGATAAACACGGCCATGGTTGCTGACACCATGCTAAACAGCAGGGTTAACCACAGATTTTTGGGCAGGGTAAAAACAGCCGCCGCAGTCAGCATGATACACAGCGCCGTATAAAATGACATGGCTTCCCATTGCGGACGAGGCTGTGTTAATTGCGGCTCGTGCGTGAGCCAGCCGACAACAACCATCACGGCAACCAGATAAGCCATGCTTGCCAGAATATGGCAGATAAAATAATGTCTTGATTTCAATCCATCGCCTCTCAAAACGAGATCCCTTATGGTCTAAAAATAATTATAATGAGCGCAGTATCATTATATACGCAAGATACGTTATAGCGTTATTAACAACAGCTTATTTGACAATTCCCGCCACGAATACTAACGTTTAAATCATGCTCAGGTTTAATTGTTTTTCAATAACCTATGATTGATATTTGCATTCATACCCAGCCAGACGATGAAAGCTGCGGCCCGACCAGCTTGCAGGCCATCTACCATTATTATGGCCTCGACATACCTCTTGAAGAAGTCATCCACAGCGTGGAACGTTCCCATTCAGGCGGAACTCTGGCGCCCATGCTCGGTAAACACGCGCTGCAACAGGGTTTTGAAGCGACTATATATATCAACAGCCTGAATATCTTTGATCCGACCTGGTTCGAGCACGGCGAAGCCGACTCCAAACTTATACTGCAAAAACTGACCGCCCAGATGCGTTATAAACGCAAAGCTGATATCCTCCAGGCGAGTAAAGCTTACATGGAATACGTTTTGCATGGGGGAACGATAAGATTCCGAACATTAAGCGTACAATTGCTAAAGGATTATTTTAAAAAAAAAATACCTATATTAACGGGTTTAAGCGCAACGTACCTGTACCGCAGCGCCAGGGAGCGATATACCAGTTCCGGAGAAGCCTTTTACGATGACATCAGAGGCACACCCTGCGGCCATTTTGTTGTCCTCTGCGGATACGATAACCGGAAAAGACTGATTGTTGTCGCAGACCCGCACAGGGAAAACCCGCTTTCACACGATAATTATTACAAGGTAAGTATTCATCGGCTCATTAACGCCATCATGCTTGGTGTGCTGACCTATGATGCCAATTTACTGATCATTCAACCCAAGAGCATCCCATGCAAACAATAATTGTAACCGATGACCCGGACAACTGGTTTTTCCTGAGCCCCCTGGCCGCCATTGTTCATGCCTCGGATTACCTGGCCAGTGAACATTATCACCAAAGCCGCTCCATGCGTGTTATCAATCTTTGTCAATCGTATAATCATCAAACGATTGGCTATTACGTCTCTCTGCTGGCCCATGCACGTGATCACAAAGCGATTCCATCCGTCCACAGTATCCAGGATGTCTTAAATACCAGCCTGTCGAAATTGATCTCACAGGATATTGATGAGGAGATGCAGCACAGCCTGCATGAGATTAAAGGGAACGAATTTATTTTCAGCCTTTATTTTGGGCAAAACATGGCCAAATGTCATGCGGCACTGGCCAAAAAACTGCACGGTTTATTTCCCCTTCCCCTGATTCGTTTCACCCTGGAGAAACGCAAGCAATGGCGTATTAAAAATCTACAAGCCCTTTCCATGGCGGATATCCCCAAAAACCATCTCGAATTCATGCGCGAATCGGCGGAAAACTATCTCTCCAAAAAACGATTTCATCAATGGCGAAAAAAACAACGTTATCATGATCTGGCTATTTTGGTGGATCCGTCGGAAGCCAACGCGCCATCGAATAAAAAAGCGCTGGAGTTTTTTGCGAATACCGGGGAGTCCATGGGCTTAAATGTTGATTTTATTGAAAAAAACGACACCAAAACTATTGCAGAGTACGATGCCCTGTTCATCCGAGCGACCACCGCGGTGAATCACTATACCTATCGCCTGTCACGAAGAGCCGCCCAGGAAAACATGGTTGTGATTGATGATCCCCAATCCATTATCAAATGCAGCAACAAGGTCTATCTGGCGGAACTGATGCGCAGCCATCAGATTCTTACCCCTGAAACACGGTTTATCAGCAAATACGACAAGTCTCCGCCTGCTATTGAATACCCTTGCATCCTGAAAAGACCGGATAGCGCGTTTTCCCATGGTGTTATCAAAATCGATGATACCAAATCCCTGAAAAAATCCCTGAACCAGTTTTTTAAAACATCCGATTTGGTTTTGGTACAGCCGTTTATTCCCACGGAATTCGACTGGCGAATCGGCATACTGGATAACAAACCTATATTTGCCTGTCGTTACTACATGGCCAAGGATCATTGGCAAATTTACAACTGGAGGGCCAAGCAGGAAAAAAAAGAGGGGGCCCACGAAACCGTACCCATTACCGATGTCCCGGAAGCGGTGGTAAAAACAGCCCTGAAGAGCGCTCGCCTGATTGGTGACGGCCTATACGGCGTGGACATCAAAAGCTGTGGCGACACCCATTACGTCATTGAAGTGAATGATAACCCCAATATTGATTTTGGTATCGAGGATCAAATTCTTGGGGAAACACTCTATCAGCAGATAATGAACGTTTTTCTCCAACGCATACGCAGGAAACATGGTTATGTTTAGGCTTTTCTCAGTCATCGGTCTTGAAATTGAATACATGCTGGTGGACAAAGACACGCTGGAGGTACAGCCGAAAAGCGATTTGATTTTACAAGCCCTCGCAGACGGCGAACTCACGAACGAGGTCGCCCTGGGAGACATCGCCGTCAGCAACGAACTGGTGCTGCATGTGCTTGAATTGAAAAACAATGGCCCCAAACCGCCAGACAGCGAGATTGTCAATCAGTTCCAATCCACCATCATGCAATTACAGCCGCTGCTAAACCACCATAATCTTATACTGTTGCCAACCGGCGCCCACCCCTGGATGAACCCCGCCACCGAAACCAGACGCTGGCCGCATGGCAACCGGGAAATCTATCAGCAGTACGACGCCTTGTTTAATTGCGAGGGACATGGCTGGGCCAATTTGCAAAGCATGCACATTAATTTGCCATTTGCTGACGATACGGAATTTTGCCGGCTGCATAACGCCATTCGTTTAATTCTGCCTCTCTTGCCTGCTATTGGCGCGAGCACCCCGTTTCTTGACGGCGCGTTCAGCGGCATGCAGGATGCCCGTCTTTATTTTTACGACAAAAACCAGCAGCGTATCCCGGCCATTACCGGTGACGTGATCCCTGAATTCATCACGTCGGCACAACAATACCAAAGTGACATATTATTACCCATGTATGACGCCATTCGCCCCTTCGATCCCAAGGGGATCCTGCAATTTGAATGGCTTAACTCCCGGGCAGCCATTCCAAAATTTGAATACGGCGCCATTGAAATACGCATTCTTGATTCCCAGGAATGTGTCATGGCGGATTACGCTATAGCTCGATCCATCGTGGCCATTTTGAAAAACTGGATTGAAAGCTCCTCCTTTTTTATTGACAACCCTTGCGATAATAAACCTCTCGTGGACGTATATCGGCAAAGTATTTATCAAGGCTTGCACACCCCCATTGGCGACAAGGTACTCTCTCAACAGTGGCAATTGTCCCGGCAAGTCAAAAACTGCCGGGATGTATGGTATCAGTTAATCGAACGAGTAAGTCACGATCTGGATAGCAACAGCCAGCGCGTTATGGAAACCATCCTGTCCCAGGGAAATTTAAGCGAGCGCCTGTTAAGAGCCTGCGGGCAGGATCATAGTTTGCCAACCCTGAAACGACTGTACCGCCAACTTGGTCATTGTCTGCTGGCCAACCAACTTTTTACCGCATTATGAAACCCGCTATTGTACTATTAAGTTGCGAGCATGCCGTCAATCACGTTCCTGACGCTTACGAACCCCTGTTCCAGCCTTATCATGATCTGCTCAACTCACACCGGGGGCTGGATATTGGCGCGTCTGCGATTGCCGATTATTTAAGTGAATCTCTGCGTTGCGCATTGGTAAAAGCTCAGGCAACGCGCTTGCTCATTGACTGTAATCGCAGTCTGCGCCATCCCCACTGTTTTTCTGAGATTACCCGTTCCCTGTCTCTTGCGGATAAGGAAACCATCAAGCAACAGTTTTATTTGCCGTTTCGCCAACAAGTCGAATCGCATATTCATGAGTATATTAAACAAGGCAGGCAAGTCTGGCATTTGTCCATTCACAGCTTTACTCCGATACTCGACGGGCAATGCCGTAACGCGGATATCGGGTTATTGTATGATCCCAAACGACCATCGGAGCGCACGATAGCCAAACGCTGGCAACAGGAGATCAGACACACCGCTCCTCCCCTGCGGGTACGCTTAAATTACCCTTATCGAGGCACCAGTGACGGGTTTACCTGCGCATTACGAAAGCGATATTCCTCCGACGATTATGCAGGTATAGAGGTAGAAACAAATCAGGCCCTCGCCGGGAAACCTCACGCGCTCACCGCGGTGGCAAGCGTTCTGGCGGTATCGCTGCGGTCGTTATAATCGGGGCATGAGGACACAGGCAGTGAAACGGCGTTCTAGATTCTTAAAGAGGGAGACAGTGAAACGGACGGAGGACGCTCCAGACAATCGATGACCGCGGGTTTATCATAACACCGTGATTTCGGGTCACAATCAATCTCAGACCAGCGGGAATCCTCTATTTTTTTTAATTCATCCAGAAGAAAGGAAGCAAACGAATGGCGGTCGTAGGGCGTTTTGGCTGCCGATAGAAACGCGTTGACCAACGTCTCGGCATGGAAAGAATCTTCCTCTTTTAAAACACTCGTTATGAATTCCTGCGCCTGTTTTTGACCGCTTTTGCCGTGCCTTAACCGACTAAAAAAACCTGGATCACCACGAAAATACCCTTCCTCTTTGTTGTACCAACTCTGGTAATTTTCCAGGGCTGTAGTCAAAGCCAGACCCAGGTCGTTCAGAAACTTCCTATCGGCATCGTTGTCTTTGTCCGACCCCACCAATTCAGATCGCATTTTCTATATCCCCAGACATTCTACAAACTAATTCAGCAAGGAAATTATTGTACCACAAAGAATATTAAACAATCATTTTGGTCTTTTGACTGTACACTGGAATGCAGCAGGATAGATCATGTCGTCAATGACGATTGGTTGCTCCGGGTTCCGTGATAAAACGCGCCGCTTGCTCCGCAATCACCATGACCGGCGCGTTGGTGTTACCGGAAACAACCTGCGGCATGATTGAAGCATCGGCAATGGTTAACCCTTCCAGTCCACGAACCTGCAGCCGTTCATCCACTACCGCCAACTCATCTTTCCCCATTTTACAACTACCGACCGGATGATAAATCGTGTCGACGCGCCGGCGCAGCAAATCCATGATCGCCTCATCACCCGTGGCGGAATAAATGGCTTTGCCCCGATAAGGGTTGAATAATTCATGCTCCATAATTTCCTGTGTTTGCTTATAGGCACGAAGCATCAATCGCACGTCGTCTTCCTCGCCGAGAAAATTGGGGTTAATGGCCGGCGCGTGCAGGGGATTGGCGGAGCGCAACCGAATAAACCCCCGGCTTTTTGGACGAAGCAGGCAGACATGGCAGGACATACCGCGACTGAAGTGAAAATTGTGGCAATGGTTATCAATAATACCTGGCACAAAATGCAGCTGAATATCCGGACGATCATCGCCGGACATAGTGGACAAAAAACCGCCCGCTTCGGCAAAATTGGTGGTCATCATTCCGTCCCCATGCCGCCGGTATCGACGGTATGCCTTGACCATATCCCAAATACCGGACGCGGTAAAACCCATTAAGTCCCGATGTTTGGAGCGATAGTTAAGGATATAGTCCGGATGGTCATGAAAATTTTCTCCCACTCCCGGTAGTTCGTGGATGCAATCAATACCATGGGCAGCGAGATGTTCACGCGGACCAATACCCGACAAAAGAAGAAGATGCGGTGAACTGATGGCTCCCGCTGCCAGAACCACATGCTTGCGGGCCGTAATCGATATCGTTTTGCCACGAGCCCGCACCACAACACCCTGACAGCGTTTCCCGGAAAACAATAATTTCAGAGCGCGTGTTCCAGTCATCACGTCAAGATTTGATCTGGTTTTGACAGGCGATAAAAAAGCGTCCGCGCTGCTCAGACGTTTCCCCTCTTTTTGAGTCACCTGATAAAGGCCGACACCAAACTGACTCTCACCATTAAAATCCCCATTGTGAGGATAACCGCAAGCGGCACCCGCCTGAACAAAAACCTCGGAAACAGGATTGGGATTCGGTAAATCACCAACCCAAAGCTCGCCATGCTGACCATGATAGCCATCATGGATACGAGTGTTATGTTCCATATCCCTGAATAATGGCAAAAGCGATGCGTAAGACCAGTCGTTTGAAGTGGATTTTGCCCATTCATCATAATCTGTCGCCTGGCCACGAATATAAATCATGGCGTTTATCGCGCTCGATCCGCCTAACATCTTGCCGCGGGGCTGGTAGCCGCGCCGGTTGTTTAATCCCGGCTGCGGCTCCGTGTAATAATGCCAGTTTTTAAACCAGAGAGGTAACGTCAATACCGTAAAATAGGGAATTTGGGTCAGAGAGGCCAGAAAAGGACTGCCGGCTTCCAGCAATAATACACGATTGCCGGGATCAGCGCTTAAGCGTGAAGCCAGCACACATCCCGCACTCCCTCCCCCAACAATAATATAATCAAACTCCATTTTTTCTTCCAGGTCATCCGTGTTGGCAATCGGGACATAATCCGTAAATATTCAGGGCGTGATCAGTCATTTTAAAATGGGCCTGTTCCGCAATCCGCTCCTGGCGCTCTTCAATAATTTCATCGTAAAATTCTTCAACGCGCCCGCATTTGACACACACCAGATGATCGTGATGCTCCCCCTGGCTAAGCTCAAATACCGAATGCCCCCCCTCAAAATTGTGGCGAGAGACCAACCCCGCCGCTTCAAACTGGGTTAATACGCGGTAAACAGTGGCCAGCCCAACGTCTTCACCCATATCCAGCAACGCCTTATAGACATTTTCCGCACTCATATGGTGGTCACGGGATTGCTCAAGGATTTGCAAGACTTTAACGCGAGGCATGGTTATTTTTAAACCAGCGTCTTTTAATTGCCTGCCTTCTTCCATAAGCTCTCCTGTTGAAACTCCTGCCGGGCAGGTGTCTTTCTATTAATGACATGGTATTATGGCGAAATTTTTCATGGCAGGCAAAAATTATGCGAACCGGAATGTATTTTATTCTTTTCCTGATTGGCTTCACCCTAACCAGCTGCGTTTCGTATGACTTTTCACGGCGGGTTGTGCAACAGGGAAATTTGCTGCCTCAATCCAAAATTGAGCGGTTGCGCGTGGGCATGAGCAAACAGGACGCAGCCATTTTAATGGGAACAAGCCTGTTAAGCCCGATGTTTAACAATAATCGCTGGGACTACGCCTATACACTGCGCAAGGGCAACAAACCCCTTGAAGTACGGAATTTAACCCTGTATTTCAAACAGGACAGACTGGTCCGTATTGAGCACCATCCCTGAGTCCGAAACAGTAACGCATCGCAGGTCGGGTTGCCCATTCAACAACCCGGCAAAAATCGCCCGGCCGACTCTCAAACGGATTGTTTTTAAACGCCCGAACGCGCTTTACCTAGGTTCTGTGAACCCAGACCTGGCCCGATCCCGCCGCTTTTGTTTCGGGTCAATCGTCAAAGGTCGATATATTTCCATACGATCCCCGTTTTTCAGGATTGTGTCTCCAGACACCGTTCTTGAGAACACACCAACCGGCAAATCGCTGGTTTCAGGATGACTTGCCACCAGGCCGGAGCGGGCAATAGCCTCACCGACCGTTGTTCCCTCTGCCACCGTCATTCGCAAATGGGTAACTACCTGATCGGAAGCAATGTAAATCAACTCCACATTAATCATAAATAGCTTGCGCCCTGTCGCAAAACGCGTCCACCATTTTATCAGTCACTTGCTCAAACACCGGACCAAGGAGCATGGAAAACATTTTTCCGGCGAATTCAAACTCGAGATCAAACGATATCTTGCAGCCGCCTTCAGGCGTTTCGTCAAAACGCCAAAACCCTTCCAAATGCTTGAACGGCCCATCCACTAATCGAATTTCAATCATTTTGTTTTTTTGCAACCGGTTGCGGGTTGTAAATGATTTACTCATGCCCGCCGCCGCGATAACCAGAGTGGCCTGCACTTCGTCTTCATCACGGTGATGCACCTGACTTTTGGCACAGTAAGGTAGAAATTCGGCATAATGTTCAACATAATTAACCAGTTCAAACATCTGTTCACAGGTATAATGAACCGCACGCGATTTTTTAACGATGGTCATTGACCCTTCTCCTGTAACCGCAAAGACAACCAATGAGCCAGATCATCCATTTCCTCAAGGCAAATAGTATGCTCCATCGGGTATTCATGACGCGAGACATGATTATACCCATGGCTACCCAGCCACTGTAAACATTCTTTGGTCCAGGCCGGCTGTACGATTGGATCATAGCGACCATTGGCTATGAACATAGGCGTGGTATCAGGCAGCGTCGGGCGGCATTCGTTGAGCAACGGCAGATAAGCCGATAAGGCAATGACTCCGGCGAGCGGTTCGTGCCGATGCAGGGCGGTAAATAGCGCCATGGCGCCCCCCTGTGAAAATCCGGCCAGATAAATGTCCTGGCTCGCAAAACCGGTTTTCTTTTGTTCCTCAATGACTGCGGCAATTTCCTTTGCGGCGCTTAATACGCCTTCCTTGTCTTCATCAACGGCAATATCAAGAGATAAAATATCATACCAGGCCCGCATCGACATACCGCCGTTGATAGTAACCGATCTCACCGGGGCATCCAGAAAAACATGACGGATGGGGAAGTGGGCGAACTGAGGCTGTGCGGCCAAACCAGCCATGTCCTGTGCATCCGCCCCCAACCCATGCATCCAGATCATGCAAGCCTGAGCCGGTTGAGCCGACTCTTTCAGATAAACGTTTAACACCTTGTCTCCAGAAAAAACTAAAATTATCACCAAACCATCGTCCGATAGCAAGGAAGTTATGGTTTCAACTTGGCTATGTGCCAACAACCGGGTATAATGTTCATTTAATGTATACCATGATCAAAAACATCACAATACAATGAAACTATCCGAACTAACCATTGAACGCGATCAAATTAGCAGTCATCCCCGGATAAAAACACTGCAGTCCGTCATCACCAAACGGTTTCCCAACATCAAATGTCTTGATCTGTCTGACCAAATGTGGCTTGATCTTAATAATTATCTGGCCAAAAATTCTCCATCATCAACACGCTTATCCTCTTTGACTATTTTAACGGGATTATCGGAAATACTGACTATCCCTTACGACGACGTGGTTTCCGCACTGGCTGTGAAAAAGCAACACGAGCGAACCGCCAGAAAACGTCCAGCCACCGACGAAAACAGTTCTCACTCTTTTTCCAAACATCACAAACGACGTAACAACAAAAGCGCAAACGATAACCCTCTCATTCTCGACAGCACAAACACCCCTTTTTTCTCTCCCCTGAAAGAACAAAAAATACGCTATTGTGCCTTGTCACCGCATAAACCAATCCGTGGCTATAGCGAAGTCTTTCATACACCTGAAGGAAAAACCCTGGTACGGCCGCTCATCAAAAACAACGCCGGTTCGTTCTTTAAGCCGGTAACGCCAGTGGGAGATAAAGCCAGTCGGGGGATGGCTGAGATACACGGCGCAAGAAAGAGTCTGCTGTTTGGGAACACGGTGCCAAAACTGCGCTACGAACGCCCCGGACCTGCCCGCTTTCGCGCGACACTGGCAAAACTTAAAGACCGGGCCGGTCAAACACGCCGATGCAGTCAAAAACAATTAACCGGGGCATCGTGCCGGGACGTGTTTCAGGCTCACGGTCACGACGTCATTATCAAAAATCGCGGCAGCGACTACCACTGGTCTCATCTCATTGCCCATTTTCTGGGCGGTAACCATAACAAGGAAAACCTGATCCCGGGAACGGCGGCATCCAATTACAACACCCTGGAATTGGTTGAACAATTCATTGCGCAAAAATTATCATCAGATGACCATGCCGTACCTTATATCGATATAACTGTGAATCCCAGGTATGGTGACGATGAAGCCCTCATCCCCGATGAATTAATTTTTAACCTGGATTGGCAGGAAACAAGGCCGGACAAGACAACCGAAGCCAGGCAGGAAACCATTTACATCAACCCCCGCTCTTACCAGCGCGTGTCCCCGGCCATGCTCGATTCCATTCGTGTTTTAAGAACTATGAAACCAAAAACCGTCCCAAAAGAACAAGAACCGGTACACCGCGGCTTGCGGAGCTAGCACCTCATCCTGTATCACCCGGGTAATCGCCAGTTCTCCTGGTGCAATATTGGGACATGTAAAACCCGCAATACGGCCGCAGGCCTCCTTGCGGGCCGCTACTACCCATTTTTAAACCATGGACAGACGCAACAAAGGATAGCATCTTTCTCGCATTTTGAAATTTCCCGGGTATATAATCTATTTATTTGGAGTAGAATTGTGAGAACATTGTAATGAGCCTGTTTCGCGACCTGCTAATTATCAGTACGGCAGTATGTATCCTTGCTTCCTGCGGACAAAAAGGTCCTCTCTATTTGCCAACGGAGGAACCAGCGACTCACATAATCCATAAATAACCGGCAACGAGCTTAGTAACATGCCCTTGAAATTTACAAAAATGCACGGCCTCGGCAATGATTTTATGGTGATCGATGCCATCCACCAAACGGTTGATTTGTCACCGCAAACGATCGTTCGCCTGGCCAACCGACATACCGGGGTCGGTTTCGATCAATGTCTGATTGTAGAAACCGACCAACGTGAGGATATCGATTTTTTTTATCGAATTTTTAACGCCGACGGCCAGGAGGTGGGACAATGCGGCAACGGTGCCCGTTGTCTGGCCCGATTTGTGCAGAAACACGCGCTCATCTCCGAACGACGTATCCGGGTCGCGACTCATACGGCGATGATGACGTTGCAATTAAACGACGACAACACGGTAACCGTTGATATGGGAATACCTTGCCTGCACCCCGATGAAATACCGATTCAAGTTAAAGAACAAAGTACATCTTATATATTGCCATTAAACGCCGGCGGTCAATATACTGTGCACGCCGTAAATGTAGGCAACCCTCATGCCGTATCAATCGTCGAAGATATCAATACCGCCCCCGTAACCACTCTTGGCCGGGAAATCAGTGAACACCCTCTTTTTCCTGTGCAGGCCAACGCGGGCTTCATGCAGATTCTTTCTCCCCACCGGATCCGATTGCGTGTGTATGAGCGCGGGTGTGGCGAAACCAGCGCTTGCGGCAGCGGCGCGGTGGCGGCGGTTGTGGCGGGGCGGCTTTTTTATGATCTGGCAGAGCGTGTTCATGTGGAATTGCCCGGCGGAGAATTGATCGTCGACTGGCCTGATGTGAACGGCGCGCTTTTATTAACCGGCCCGGCAACGTTTGTTTATGAAGGAGAATTACTACCATGCGTATCGTAATTCTGGGTGCGGGTGAAGTGGGCGGAACGCTGGCACGCAATCTGGCACGTGAAAACAATGATGTCACGGTGGTTGATCTCGATGAAAACCGCCTGCGGGAACTTCAGCACCGTCTGGATATCCAGACAGTTCCCGGATCGGCGTCTTACCCCCATATACTTATCGCCGCAGGCATCGAGCAGGCCGATATGTTAATCGCGGTCACCGATAGCGATGAGATCAATATGATGGGATGCCAGATTGCCTATAGTTTATTTCGCACACCCACTAAAATCGCCCGCCTTCGATCGCAGAATTATTATGATTACCCTCAGCTTTTCTGTAATGATCATGTGCCGGTTGACGTCTGTATCAGTCCGGAAAAGCTGGTCACGGAACATATTGAAAATCTGATAGATTACCCCGGTGCTACCCAGGTTCTTGATTTCGCCGAGGGCAATCTGCTGCTTGTCACCATTACCCCTCGACCGGGCGGGGTCATGGTCGGAAAAACCATCCAGTACCTCTACAAACATCTGGATCTGATGGATGCCCGGCTGGTTGCCATTTTTAGGGACAAAACAGCGATAGAGCCCGATGCCGACTATGAAATTAATATCGAGGACAATCTGTTATTCGTCGCATCAGCGCAAGCCATCCAGCAAATTTTAATCGCGCTTGGCCGCTACACCCATCCCAACCGGCGTATTATTATTGCGGGCGGTGGGCACATAGGCACCAAACTGGCACAAACCCTGGAAAATAAATACCGCGTAAAGGTCATCGATCACAACATATTACGGGCCAGTGATCTGGCATGCCAGCTCCATAAAGGCACGGTTTTGCAAGGCGATATCGCCGACAGGGATTTACTGATCAACGAAAACATCGAATTTACCGATGTGTTTTGCGCGGTAACCAATGACGATGAAGCCAACATCATGTCCTGTCTGCAAGCGAAGCGTCTGGGAGCACGACATGCCATGGCTCTGGTCAATCGCAACGCCTACGTCGAACTGATTGAGGACAGCAGCATCGACTACGCCATTTCGCCGCAAATTATTACTATCGGCAGTATTTTAGCCAAATTACGCCGTGGTAATATGATCAAGGTGCATCGTTTAAACAATGGCGAAGCCGAAGCCATTGAACTGGTCATTCACGGCGATCAGCAAAGTTCCCAGGTTATCGGGCGCAGGCTTTCCGAAATTGAGTTACCCCCCAGCAGTTCGATCATAGCCGTCATACGTGATGAGAAAATACTCATGACCACGCCTGATCTGGTTTTCGAGTCCGGCGATCATGTGGCCGTTCTGGTTTTGAAAAAACGATATGTGCGTCAGATTGAATCCCTGTTTCAAGTCACTTTAACATTCATGAGTTAGGCACCGAATGCAAATTAAAACCATTTTGAGATTAATCGGTTTGTTATTGATGATGTTCAGTGTCAGCATGCTGACCCCGTTACTGATCAACACCTTGTTTCATGAAGATTTCTGGCATCCGTTTGTCATTGCCTTTGTCTGTACTTTTTTTACCGGCGCCTTACTGGCCTTCGCGTTTCGCAAGCAACAACAGGAATTAAAAATTCGTGACGGGTTTCTGATTGTCGTCCTGTTCTGGATTGTTCTGTGTTTTTTTGCCTCCCTTCCTTTTATCTTTGCCATCAGCGAACACAAAAACAGTCTGACCGACGCCTTTTTTGAATCGGTTTCCGGTTTTACAACCACGGGAGCCACCATCATCAATCATCTGGAAGACTTGCCCCACGCCATTTTATTTTATCGCCAGCAACTGCAGTTTCTGGGAGGAATGGGTATCGTCGTCCTGGCCGTGGCCATTTTACCCATGTTGGGCGTTGGGGGCATGCAGCTTTACCGGGCTGAAACACCGGGACCTATGAAAGACAGTAAACTGACGCCTCGTATTGCGCAAACAGCGAAAGCACTGTGGTCAATTTATGTTTTGCTTACCTTGCTTTGCATGATTTGTTACTGGCTGGCAGGGATGGATTGGTTCGATGCACTGGGTGAAAGTTTTTCCACGGTTTCCACCGGCGGGTTTTCCATGCATGACAGCAGTTTCGCCTATTATCAAAGTGATGCTATTGAACTGGTCGCCTGCTTTTTCATGCTCCTTGGCGGAACCAATTTCGCCTTGCACTTTATGATTCTCAAAAAAAGAAGTATTCGCCATTATTGGGAGGATGAGGAATTTCGCAGCTATATCGCCTTTCTGGTTATCGTGATTGGCCTGGTGACCTGGAGCCTGGTTTTTTATGAATCGTTCAGCGCCAAATACCACGCGGTCATCAAAAGCACCTTTAACGTCATTTCTTTAGCGACAACAACCGGTTTGACCTCCGCTCCTTTCAGTCATTGGCCAAGCTACGTACCCGTATTAATCATTCTGGCTTCTTTAATCGGCGGATGTGCCGCATCCACCAGCGGAGGCATCAAGGTCATCCGGGCGTTATTAATTTATAAACAAAGCAAGCGGGAAATGTATCATCTCCTGCACCCGAACGCGATCATTCCCATTAAGTTCGGCAAACAAACGCTTCCCGAATCGGTTTTGCAATCCATGTGGGGGTTTATCTCGGTCTTCATCGCGTTGTTTCTGTTCCTGATGATTGTGTTTATCGCGTTGGGCAATGATTTTCTAACCTCCTTTTCTGCCATTACCGTGACTATATCCAACGCCGGAGTGGGGCTTGGGGCGGTGAGTGATAATTTTACCTATCTGAACCAGTCCAGTAAGTGGGTACTCATTTTTGCCATGATCGCCGGCCGCCTGGAAATATTCTCCTTGCTCATTATTTTTTCCAAACATTTCTGGCAAAAATAAACCCATGACGCCATCCGATCAAAAATAAATCGACTATTGAAATTTTTTTTCAAATCGTTATGCTGAAATATGATCCTCATAGCAATAAATTATTGATACCGATAGCTCTTAAATCAATCTGCTCAGACTACAAATGTCATCAGAGTAATGGACAGGGAGGTAAGTTCCATGGGTGGCTCGTCTTTTTCAGTTTTTTTATCCAAAAGTACCAGCAAGGAACTATGCGATTTATTTCGGGAAGAAAAACCCAATCATCAAACCATCAATGAACTCATCAGCAGGCTTGCCGAATATGAGAATTTTTCACACCTGAAATTATTACTTCCTGCCCTTCATGATACTGAAGAAACGGATACGGAAAGAATGGAATCCGAACTGGCTATAAACCGGATTTTGCTAAACCGGGCCTTGCAGGAATCCAATCAGGAAGACATCACAATCAGACTGAAAGCCTGTTATGACTTGATAACCGACAAATCGTCCGGACAATGGCAAGCATTGATTGACGACGTTATTCAATGGATGAATAGCCTGCAATACTCCCCTAAATCCTTGCAAACCGTGCTGTTTCATCTTCCTTTGCCAGAACGCGAAAAATTTTATCAACGCGTACTGGAAATGGCGAAAGAGACGCCAAAATGGCTGGATGTACTGGTTCATTTTGTGATGACTCATCACACAGATACGGATTATGACAGCGAAATAAACCAGCACCTCTACACTCTGGCAAGCTATTTGTTACAGTCGCCCGTTCTATACGATATGGATGACATAAAACAGCTAAGTCTTCTGGTTTCTACAAACCAGTTGGTACGGATCACATTTCAATTACGGGCTATCGCTGCAACCTATGTTGCAAAAGAAAATAAAAAAAAGAGTTCTACCGATTTAAGACAACAATATTTGCAAAAATATGAAAATTTAGCCACCGTTCTCACCGCAAGAGCCACTACTTCAGAAGAGGAATATCAGGAACTTGCAAACTTCAATGCGGAATTAGCCAACCTGTTAATGAGCAAGCGTTTAAAAAGCTGTCGCAACCTCTTCGGTAAACAACAAACCATCGTCATGGAATTACTGGAAAATATCTCTCGCTACAACTGGCAGGATGGCCAATTTAACGCGCTGGCGATGGAGCACATCGCTCAAACCCTGGCTAAAATGCCTCACGATGAGTTGACGCGATATTTTAAACCGTATTACGAGCATCGTAAAAATAACATCCATGAAATCACCCGATTTCTGGATCTTTTTTTTCAAAAAACGTACGACTCGTCCAAACTGTTAGCCTGTCTGACTGACAACGACGATAAAGATAACACGCTAACCATTAATTATCTCACCCATACTCAAACTCATGATCCGTTTTTGATAGAGCAATGTTTTGCCAGGCTGAATGAAACGCAACTGATCACGCTTTGCTGCCATGTGATGGCCATGAAACAACTGTTAAATCAGGAGTATACCCCTCTGATCAACACCTATTGCAAGGTGTTGGCCGATAAAATTGGTTCCCTCAAACTGCCTGAACCGGCTTTCAATAATCTGGCAAAACAAATCGCATTTTTACCCGAAGCATCACAAGAAGAATTGATCCATCTGATATTTGCCCAATTCCCCAAAAATCCGGCCTTGCAATACCAATGGCTGCAAGCCCTGCTGACCAGCGATTGCTGTAAAACAACTCTTTTGTCCTATAGCCGCACCATTCTCAAGCAGTCAAGGCCTGACGAGCAGATCGCTCTGCTTAAAGCCTTCTCTCACGAGAACCTCCTTGCGCTTTATCTGCATCTGGTTCGCCAGCAAAGCCCACCGGACGAATTTAGTGGTTTTGTCAAATTGTTTAAGGATTTCTCCAATCAGGATATTCTGGTTTATTTTCTATGCAACACCCCTTTAATTCATCCGGCATTTCTTGACCAGGTGATGCCGGACATCGATTCCAAAACGCTGATTACCTTAATTGAGGAATTGCTTTTACGCACGGAAGAAAACAGCGACTACACGCCAACCCTGGAACAACTGCTGCTCCATTTTTGTAAAAGGTTACAAACCTGTTTTGATGAAAAAGATCCCATCCATCAATGGACAGCCAGTGAGAACAGTTCCGGAATTGCCCGGCGTTTATTAACCAGTCCAGCCTGCCTTCATTCCCTGACCTCCCGATCCTCCATATACCAGGATTACGCCCCCTCAGTATTGCAGGTAACCCGCCCGGAAACCGATCTTAAGTTACGGGCCATCAGGGTACTAAACATCGCGGCACTGGAAGAAAAACAAGCCCGGCAGTTCGCTTTGCATTTGTTAAGTCGTTATCGTGAAACCCCCGCCCTGCTGCAAACCATGTTTTTTAAT
Organism: Legionella spiritensis; assembly: GCF_900186965.1. Classification (NCBI taxonomy): domain Bacteria; kingdom Pseudomonadati; phylum Pseudomonadota; class Gammaproteobacteria; order Legionellales; family Legionellaceae; genus Legionella; species Legionella spiritensis. Next base: position 459,455 of record NZ_LT906457.1, on the reverse strand, counting down.
CTCGAGTCCGTAGAAACCGGGTTGACTGAACCAGGACAACAAAATTACCAACGGCTTAAAAAAGCCTGCTGGGAATTTTTAAAAAACGAGGAAGTCGATGACTATAATCCAAAACAAGCCTCTGTTTTGTTAACCAGGCAATTGAAAACGCCTCATCGTTTTGATGGCGTTCTGGCTCAACTGGCCATCGATTTGGAAAAAGACGCTCATAACGCGCATTTAAGCGCCCAATATCTGACCCAGGTTGATTCGGCAAACCTGAAACATCTGGATCATTCGGCATTAATCGCCATCTTGTTAAAATCCATGGACGAGGCGACCCGGATCAACTGGACAAAAGCAGCCGTCTATCTGGAATCCCGCGAACTGGAATACCGTCTGTCCTTTATACGGTTACTCCTGGAAAAAATACGGGATTACGATAACAACCCATTGCTGGATCAACAAGTATGGCAATTTATTACCGGTTTACCCGATATTAAAACCCTTCTTTACCAATTAAACACAGAAGAAATACAGTGGCTGATGAAACAATGCAGCGAACAATACCTTATGGAGCAGTTTCCGTTCTGGCTGGATATTCTTTTGCACCACCCTGACGCCAAAACGTTTCAGGACGGCGGTCCTGGCGAGTTATTCGCCTTGCTGCCGCCCAACCCCTCATTCCTCGAATCATTGTTAGAGCACCCGTTATTAACTCCCTGTTTTCCTCAGATGTTTATGTGTCTGGCAGAAAAAGAGCACAGTTCCGTACACTTGATCGCACTGTTTAAACAAGCCTGTATGCAAGGCAATGAGGAAAAAAGAAAGTTCCTTGGATACGTGCATCAGCATCTCGATGCCAGACAAACCAGATCCACCGCGATATACGTATTAAATATGCTGCTGTCCGGCATATCGGACTTGCGCGCCGGCGAGTCTCGCGATGTGGCTATGATCACTGATCAGTTTCGCCTGTTTCAACAATGGATTGACAATCCCGCTTTTGACACCTTGCAACGCGCTGCCGTCACAAGGGAGATCCAGCAGATTGTTTTCAATACCCTGGCCTCTTTCAAGGAGCTGGATTTACGCTGGGCCGGTTTGTTGATCAATAACGATTCGTTTACTCGTTTGGCTTTGCACCTGTTGCAAAAAGCCGAACCGTCGGATTTACAACATCATCCCTTTACCCAGGTCTTGCTGGATAATATTACGATTCGTTTTCAACCCGCCCTGCAAGAGCACCCGATTTTTCAAAATTACATCAAGCAGTTACTGAGTAATCCTCCGTCCAACCTGAAAGACGATCAATTTGCCATGCTCTTTAATCTGTTGGCTCCCGAGGAAAAAAAGAAACTGGCTCTTGATTTATTGCAGCGCCCCGTACTGGACGATGTTCAGTGGTCCTCCCTTATTACCTTGTCACGCGCTTTGCCGGTTAAAACGTTATTTGCCATTTATCGAGAAAGTTCGACTCGTTTTATCTTCGTCGATTTACTAGCCAGACACCCGGAGGGCATTGCCTCATTAAAAACCGAACAGAGAAACGAGTTGTTTTCTCATCTGACATCAGCGAAACAATTGTTACGTATACTGGACAGCCAGACAGCCATGGCCGTCAAATTTACATTCGTTACCGCCATTTTTGATTATCTGAAGTACAAGGATATTTCTTTGGAAACCTGGCTGACCACATTAAATGTTGACGGACAGACTCTGGCCGCTCTCGCCAATTACACGACCCGGGAAAATCATCAGGAGCAGCTTCGCTCCTATATTGAAAATTCAATGTACTACAAGGGTGAAATCGAACGCTATCTTTGCAAACCCACCCTGGATATCGCCATCGAAAAATCCGGCTTGCTCTATCAATACCTGAAAAACATCTGGCTTCATCCGGAGCAGGGAACGCAAGCATATCCCGCCTCGCTCAAGCTTCTGAGCTCATCGACCCGTACAAAGGCTCTGCGTACCCAAAGTGCCTTTTTATTGGAAGCACGTCATTTGACAGCTCTGTATTCCCCATTGGGCAGTTGCGAGAATGTTGCCGGTGAAATGCTAACCGCCCTACGCTGGACGCATCGTCTGCCGCTAGTGAATGATGGATTACTGGACATTATTGCCGTTTATCAGGAACAGGAAACCGGTTCCGGCTTACAAAAAGCCATTGAACAAACGTCGCTCTTTAAGAAATTAATCGCCCCTCTATGGAGCGATTCGGATTCATGCAATCTTTTTGAGATAGAAGCCAATGAACTTTATCAATTATTAGGGGAATACGCATCGCAAATCAGGAAAATCAGCCCGGAACAACATCATAAAATCACCACTGTTTTACAAAGATACCAATGGCGGCTACAAATCCTGCAGCAGGTTTCATCCCCAGGACTCTATCATCTTATGGAGCCCGGCTCCCATCTTGGCAAAATTCAAAATGGAAAAATCAACTACCTGTCCCCCCACGATATCAAAAATCTGGTAACTGCTTCTGATGCGGGCGGGGAACATGATGGTGGCCTGTCGTCATCCCTGCCGACCTGCCTGAAAATCCTTGCTAACGGGCAACTGGCTTTAAATCCCGATATTCAGCAATGGCTTTTGCATCAAGTTCTCCTATCCCCGCTGGCCAATGAGATCGACAACGCATTGTTGTTTAAACTATTATCAAAATTTCAACCAACCGAGTTGGCCGGCCGCCTGGCATTGGTTCATCAGGATATCAAATTCTATAAGCAATGCTTTGAACATCTAAAGCGATACTACGACATCAAAGACGTCAGTACCCTTATTTCAGAACTGTACAAATGCCATGTAAACGATTTAGCCTGTTATCAGGAAGCATGCGAATTCGCACAATTACCCTCATTAAGCCGAATTATCTCATTAACCCGGCAAATCAAGCGTACCCGCTTATCCAAAACCGCAGCCGAGGCACTGCTTCCCGGCGATATATCCAGACACCTTGAGATGGAGTGGGTGCAACGTGATTTGGAGCAACTCCCGGAATTAGCATCGACCCTGACCGCACGATATGAGCGTATTGAAACAGAAAGCTATAAGTATCGCCCCGATATAGCCAATTCCGAACGATTACGCCAGTTAACCGGGAGTACTATTACAACTACCAATATTGATGGTCTGATTTCCTGTTTAAACAGTTATTTACCGGCTTTTAAACAATTATCCAAACCGATAAATCAGCAAGCAGCCGCTCCTTTTATAAAAACATTACATAGTCTTCTCACGACAACACCCACACCGGGCGAAATCCTCAACGGACTTGGTGGTTCCTTGCTTGATTGTCTCATTGAATTTGCTTTACAGGATCCTCGCCAGTATGAAAATTTTCTGCAATATTTGCTGGAAAACGGACTGGCTGATAAATGCGTCCTGCTTTTTAAAAATCGTATTCATGACTTGTTAACCCGGCATATTAATGAATGCGAATCCTCTCCGGCGCCAGAAACACTGCTCGATTTGTCAGTCGACCAGCTTGCCGCTCTGCCACCTGAGGTTTTTGAATCCCTGTTATTTCTGCAACGCCTGCTCTTTATGAAAGAACCTCTTCCCGAGCTTAAAGACTGGCAAAAAGATTCTTGCGAAAGCAACGGCCGTGACACAACCGCCTATTTTTGTGCCGATGCCAGTCTGCTTGCGCTTCTCAATCGTTTGCGCCAGCAAGACGCCACTTCCTCGCAAACGGAAATCATAGCCCAGCGCTTACAATACGGATTCTCTTTTGTTCGCGAGGAAAGCAAAGCGTTATCCTATTGGAAGACCATGGACGAGTTTGATAAAAAAAACCAGTATCAATCGCCCGCTGCATGCCTGCATTATTTGTACCTGTTCTCGTTTTTACAGAAATCACCGGATTTACTTGTTCATGGCTTTGTCAACTGGCTGGCGGCAACAGACGGTGCGTCGCTGGATAAACAAGAGCAATTAGACCATTTACTTCGCTACATCCTCGATTTGAATTTGTTGCCTCAATTGTGTCATGTACTGCAACAACAACCTGAACCGGATAATTTGAAACTCTCCTGGCTTTTTACCCGTATTGAACGGGTAAAACCACTTGATGCCGAGATTATTCCGTATATAGTTCGCGGCTTTTCATGGCATTGGCTACAGGAAAAAATCAAATCACTACCGGAAACCAATCGTCTGGAGATGCTAACAGCTGCATTACAGATTAAAAACCATTGCCATGCCATTATCAACGATGCAAGCAATCAACAAGCTTTTCTGGATTTATTGGCCCACTGCCATTTTCCCGCCAATGACCTGATTGCTCTGCAAAACGGCGAACAACCCTCCGCCATTCAATCATTAATATCCCTGCATTTATTAACTCGTGCGGATTATTTGCACAAACTAAACAAGCCCTCCATGCTGGTTGAGTTGAACAAGGCACCGGAAAAACGAATCAAACGCCGCTTGCAGCCTCTGGTGCAACGTCTGGATCTGACTCACTTGCCCATTGCGGGCTTGAAAAATATGCAACCCGAAGCCGCGGCAACGCTTTTTTGCTCACCGAAACATTTTCATGAATTCCATGACGAAATGGTTGATGTATTGTTGCGAAAGGTGGGGGTTCAACGAGATTTATTGATTCAATACTGGCTGCGGCATTACACCAGCATGCCTAACCATACCCGGCTCTTGCTGATTTTGTGTAATAAATTCAGAAAATCCGTGACAACTGGCTTGAAAGATCTGGCTCCCTTGCTTCGTCAGAATATCCTTATGTCGCTCATTGAATATCAGGATGGCCTGGAGCCGGCTAAAAAAGCAGTGACGTTACAGGGTTTCATCATCTATTGCGACGAATCCCATCTTGTTTATGCGATGCACCGGTATCTTTATGGACATCAGAATAATGAGCGTTTGCAACAGTTTATTATCCATTTACTGGAACAACTGACAAGAAACCATCAGCAACTATCTTCCCAGGCGATACAATTACTAATTCGGATCTGCGAGGACGAGCCGTTTGCCGGGTTGCGTCCCGAACTCCAAAGCATTACCGGTAATTATTTACGCAGCAGCGCCCTGTTTGCTGATTGCTCCGTATTCTATGACGATGAACGACTCGCCATCAAGCGTCTGCACGCGCCCGTCTTATTATCTTCCAGTCAACCTGAGCCGAGCAGGCCGGGTAATATTTTTACCTTACTGTTAAAACCGATTTTTAATGTCGATGAAGGTCCGATAGAATCCCTGGAGCGCCATGATTTACCGGATAATCCTCTGGTCAATATTATGGCGGAAAAGTTCGCCTCCATTCGAGCTATTGATTATTTTCTAATTCACTATTCGGGAAAAGAGGAAACACTGCAGCGTTTCCTCAATGACTATCTGGATTATTATACATTCGGGGGAACAACAGCCAATAGACTAAAGAAATTGCATGTGATTGCCTGGCTTCTTACCCGGGAAGAAATACCTGAAAAAACCAGACAAGTCATTTTTGACAGTTTCCTGAATCATCCGAAACTCGTTGACCCTCAAATCGCGGCAGATCTGCTGCGTTATAGTGCGGATCCGATACTGAAACGTTTGGGAAGGCAAAAAAACTATCAGGAGTTAATCGATTTATGCAGCATGGCGCTTCCGCTTTTAAAAACCAATCCGCCAACCTCACAAAAGGTACAGCAAGCATTAAATGAAGCGCAGTTTGAATCGTCTTTGACGGAGATGTCCTCTTTTCTACGTAGCTTCCGAACCTGGTTCAAGCGTTGCCTGTTTTACGGATGGACAGGATGGTTTAAGCCCAAACAACCAGAATACGTACTACCCTTTGATGGACAAGTCAAAAAAATACGTTCGGAAAGCCAGCAAGTCGCCGCATCTGTGTCGTTGCCGAAAATGCCTGCAAATCTGCAGCAATTATTACCACTTTTGAATAAAAATTCCTCCCTGGCCGAATTGACGACGCTTCCCGATGCCTTGACACGATACGAATGGCACCCCAAAGACGATAAGGAGCCTTCCCTGCGTAAGGAGGTTGACAAGCTGTTTAGCGAGCTGCTGGAACGTGCCTCCATGGAACGGGATTTGGAGAGCTGGTTGTTGCATCATAAAGATCCTTTTGTTCATAATCGTGAGCAATTAATCGCGCTTTATTGCCGATCCGAAGAAGAAGAACCGTTATTCGCATTGCTGCATAAAGCTAAAAAAAATCACCGATGTTTTGATGATATTGCGCAAGAGATCCATACCAAAACAGAACCATTTCTACTGGAAGCGGATAGGGACAGTCCACCGGAGGAACCGCCACAAAATGTTATGAACGGAGTTGTGGAAACCGTGACTTCCCTGGCAAGTTATCTCCCGTTCTGGCGTACAGACAAGACAAAAACCACTGAAGCAATGGACGAGGATCCGAAATCAGGACAACAACAAAAGGGCTGGCTGAGTTCGTGGTATTAATCGCAAAGAGATGAGCTTTGCGGCGCGAAAAATCTTTCACTCTCCTCATGAAGTGCTTTACACGCTTCGATGGCTGATTTTCTTGCAGGGTTGGCTTACTGTTTCAGCTTCCAACGCTTATGCAGCCAGTGCCATTGCTCAGGATGAGCCAGAATGATGCGCTCCAGAACCTGATTATAACCCAGAGTATTACGGTAGATGGATTCCCGGGTGGATTCGTATTCCTGCCAGTACAACGGCTCCAGGAATTCCAGCACATGACGCCCATTAGGTAATCGATAGGTCGCGGCGGGAACAACCGGAACCCCGGTATGCCGGGCAAAACTGGCGAGGCTGCGATAAGTCCCTGCTTTTTTACCGAAAAATTCAACGGCTACCCCGTCGCGATTGGCCAGGGAGGCGTGCTGATCCAGCACAAAAACCACCGCATGATTTTTTTCCAGGACTTCCGAAACTTGCTGCAGGGCGTTTTTTTTCGGGATCACGTTCAATCCCGCCTGATAGTAACGGCGAAACATCATGCGCTCAATAAATTTGTTGCCCAGCGTACGGCGTATAAAATGAAATTGTCCCTGAAACTGCTTAAAGTTCAAAATCCCGCCAATGGGTGCGTATTCCCAACTGCCAAAATGGCCGGTCAGCACCAAAACACCTTTCTGATTCGCGACAACATCCAGCATACGCTCATGACCGCGGACTTCCACGCTGTCTTTCAGCTTTTTCTCACTCATAAAACGCAGTAGCAACGTCTCTTTAAGAGACATAGCCAAATGAGAGTAATAGGACTTGGCGAGATGTTTTTTTTGCCGTTCGCTTAACCGGCTGCCAAACGCCTGATGAATATTGCCCATGACAATGTTGCGTCGATAGGGCAAACAGTAATAGAAAAACAATCCGGCCAGAGTAGGTTTCAGCCGCTCGACTTTGGTTGCGATATCGTCACTCACAGGCTTTTATCACCACGCAGGCATTCATACCGGCAAAGCCACGATTAATCATCACCGCATACGACTCTTTTTCAAGCGGTTGATGACTCGCGCTCACCCGTAAATTCGCACAATTTTCAGCGGATTGGGTTAAATTGGCAATACCCGGCGCGCAGCGTTGCTGCAGCGCGTGCGTGGCTAAACCCGTATCCAGAACACCCGAGGCACACAAGGTATGACCCATCGACCATTTAAACCCGGTGACCAATGGTTGTCTGGAACAATCGGCAAAAACCGATCCAATGGCGCGGGCTTCGCTGATATCCGATTTTTTATTGCCATTACCATGAGCAACAACCAGTCCCACCTGTTCGATATCGACCTGAGCCTCTTGCAAGGCCCGGCTAACCGTATTGGCCAAATGCACCCCGTCATCCTCAATAGAAAACAAGCCGACCGATTCGCTGGCGGCCATTCCGCCGGCAATCTCACCATAACAGGTCGCTGAGCGTCGTCGCGCACTCTCCTCGCTTTCCAATACCAGTGCCGCCGCGCCTTCCGCCAGGATGGTACCGTCATGCTCGCTATCAAAAGGCTTCAAATGTCGCTCGCTAAGCACACCTAATTTTTCATAATAATACAAAGCCTGCGGCTCAACGCCCATATCATAGGCCACCACCACAGCCCGCTCAGCCTGCCCGCTGCGAATCGCGTGCCAGGCTTCCAGTATGGCCTGCGTTCCGCCGGCGGCATGATTGGTCACATTATGATTAGGCCCCTTAAATCCATAGGTAATGCCGGTGTAAGCCAACACGTTATTCGGCAAAATACGCAGCAACCACATGGGATGCACTTCATTAAATAACTGCTCGGCGAAATGCTGCATATCACCGTTGGTTTTCGCCAGTAACGGCAAAAAATCATATTGTTGAAAATATTTATTACCCGGTGAGCCGACATAGACTGCGGTTTGTTCGTTAAAGTCTGTCGCCGTTTCCAGCTCGTCGCGATAAGCGATCATACCACTATGTTCAACCGCTTTCACCGCGGCATGAATACCCATCACATCCTGTCTGGAAATGACTTTTATTAGTTTTCTGTCAGGCAGCATTTTAGCGGGCTGGAAGTTTTTAAGTTCCCCACCCAGGCGATGAGACCAGGACGATAAATCCCATTGCCTGATTTCATCAATACCGCTCTTGCCTTGTAACAAGGCATCCCAGGTTTGCTCAATCGTTTCTCCGCAAGCGGTTAACGCACTCAAGCCGGTAATAAAGACACGAGAATTCTGACTCATGGGCTACCCTCCAAATTCAGGGTGCTTAAATAATAAGCTGCTGTTGGAACCACCAAAACCAAATGAATTGGATAATACGACCCCTAATGATTTCTCACGAGGGCCATCACAAACGTAATCCAGATCACACTCCGGATCCGGCGTGGTTAAATTGGCTGTTTGAGGGATTTGAGCATGCTGAATGGACAACACGGAAAAAACCGCCTCCAGCGCACCGGCCGCCGCAATTAAATGTCCGGTCTGACTTTTTGTTGAACTGACCGGGAGGTTGGGCGCCGATTTTTGAAATACCGCCTTGATGGCGTTGGTTTCACTTAAGTCATTCATTTTGGTGGACGTGCCATGGGCATTGATGTAATCGACATCCGCCGCCGTCACTCCGGCATCTCGTAATGCCCGCTCTATCGCCTGAATGGCGCCATCTCCGTTCGGATGGGAGTCGGTAATGCGGTAGGAACTTAACGAATTACCCTCACCGGCCAGTTCCGCATAAATACGTGCGCCCCGCTGCTTCGCTTTTTCCCATTCCTCAAGAATCAGAAACGCGGCACCTTCGCCCAGCACGAACCCGTTTCGGGTGGCATCAAACGGCCTGCTAGCGGTAGACGGTGTATCGTTATAAGTCGACAAGGCGCCCAACAGACAGAAACTGGACAACCCGAGAGGACTAATCATGGAATCAAAACCGCCGGCCAGCATGAAGTCCGCCTCGCCTCGCCTGATCACCTGCATGGCCAACCCCAGAGCCTGCCCGCCCGACGCACAGGCCGTATGCACCGAAGTCGCATAACCCTCTATACCAAACTGTCGGGCAAGCAACGACAATCCCGAGTTGGACGTCGTCTTGCCAAAATCATTCAAACGGTAGAAATCCCTCGAATTTTCCTGTAATTGTCCCCAATCCGGCACACCTTCCCGGGCGCAGCTTTGCTGAAACCGGTGCAGATAATCAAATTCCGCCGTCATCATACCACTGCCCGCAATAACGCCCCATCGTGACGCGTTGTGCTTCTCCGGCAGAATACCGGCGTCCGAAAAAGCCTGATCCGCCGCTTCCAGAGCATAGCGGGTAAACGACATGGCAAACCGGTTTTGCTTTCCGGTCAGATTCGGGCCTGGTACAAAAGATTTCACTTCTGCGGCGATATAAGTCGGAAATCCTCCGGCATCAAATTGCCGTATTCGGTCAATACCTGATTTTCCGGCCATCAGATTGCGCCAGGTCGATGACACATCATTACCCAGAGGCGATACCACTCCTAACCCCGTGATTGCGACTCGTCTTTTACTCATATTTACTACCTTCTGCCGTCATGACGACTTCCAAAACACAAACACGTTTGCCAGCCACCTCACTGCGAAAACTTAAAATCAACTGATGATCGTCTTGTTGTTTCACATGTAACTGACAAACCACCACATCCCCGGGATGAACAAAGTCGCTCATTTTAATTTTTCTGAGGGAACGAATCCGGTAGGGGCGGGAAAAGGATGACCGGGCAAGGAACTCCCGGGCAAGATGCAACTGACACTCCAGTAACACCGTTAACGGTAAAACAGGATTTCTTGGAAAATGATCGGGGAAATACGGCGCCGCGCGTGAAATACGTTTCTCAGCGATCATGGACGTGCCCGGATCAAAAGAGAGGATACGCTCAAATGTCATGGCAGCGGAATGAGAATACCCTTGCGAAACATCCCCGTCCATAATCAGGTCCTGCTGCGATGACCGCTCCGGCCAGTCACCCGGACGGTTAATTTCCGCAAATTGCCGGCGCACATCATCCTCGGCGATAAAATCGTTCATTGGCAACAATGGGCCAAGCGCACCATCAATGGTGAATACCGTTTCATCACCTATCCGGGCAACACTGTGATACTGCACAGCGGCCTCATCAAGACAGTCGATGAAAGATTCCAGCAACAAGGTGTCGCCAACAAAGGCCGGGCGAAACAAAGAGGCGCTGGCGACAACACCGGCAACGGGCCGGGCTGAAAAATTGTTGAACGCCATCACATTCCAGGCGGCCAGCTGACCTAACGTTTCTCCAATCAGGGAAGAGGGGAAACAAAGGCGTCCGTCTTCATCCGGCACCAGATACGCGTCATCCCCGGTAATGTGCTTAATACCGCGGATCGATTCCCCTGGAACAAGGTGGAGGATTCTGTCAACAAATAAAAAGCGCATTAAACGGTTTCTATTGTTTTTTGTTCATTGACGGCAGCAACAACCAATTTACAGAAGGTTTCAACCGTAAACAGCATGGGTATTTCATTGACCTTCATATTAGGCTTGAAATGCTCTTCGGGCACTTCACTCAGATAATTTTTTATAGCCTGCATACCTTTGGCTGTCAAAACACCGCCCTTCTCAAACTCGTCTTCCGCCAGGTCGCCGCGGGCATTTTTTTCCAACTGGCCGCGAGGAATTTTAATACTGAATTCCTTTTCAAGCTGGAAAACCAGATCCAGAAAATCGATGGACTCCGCACCCAGATCCGTAATCAAACGGCTCTCTTTCGACACATCTTCTTCATCAATAACCAACACATCAGCGATAATTTCCCTCACTTTCGGGTACACGCTTTCTACATTCATGTTTAATCCTCGGAGATCACCTAGTTTAAAAAACTTCAGATTATATCATAAATTTTTAATCCACAGCTATGCCGGAACAATGAAGTTCTTGCAGGATTGTTGCAATTTGGGCAATCCGACCTGCAAAAAATAAACCAGTCAAACACCTTATACGGTCTAAAATTGATACGTGCACCAATCCCGATTGCAAGCCCGGCAATTTTTCGGTAGGGTATTTTCTGTACCTTTCCCACATTACGGACACCATCATGTTCCGGCTACTTAGAAAACTGCGATTTCTTTTTCTGTTTTTCGTTATCCTGCTTTATTGCCTGGTAAGAGCTATTGAAGCGCAGACAGGGGTATGGTACATAACGGATTACTTACTTGTTGTTCTTATCGTAGCCAGCCTGCTGGTCATCGGTCAGCAGGAACAAAAACTGCTGGTCTGGTTAGTCGGACTCGCCTTGTTGCAGACAGGCCTGATTCTCGCCGAACTCTGGATAGGTAAAACAACGGCCGAACTCTTGAAATCCGTTTTTGCAGTACTGTTTTTTCTATTAATGACCGTAGCCTGTATACGATTGACTCTCAAGGATAAAACAATAAGCGTGACGACCTTGTTCGGTTCACTGTCGGCTTATCTATTTATTGGTTTATCGTTTTCTTACCTGTATCTCTTTATGTATTCCCTGTACCCGGATTCCATATCCGGTCTGATGCCTCACACGGAAACTCGATCAATTTATTATTCCTTTATTACTCTCACCACGGTGGGCTTCGGAGATATTGTCGCCGACAGTCCGGTCATGCAATGCCTGTCCTGGATGGAAGCCTTTTGTGGCCAGGCTTATCTAGCCGTTTTTATTTCACAACTGGTAGGACGATACATTGCGGAAAGCATGATATCCAAAGAACAGGCAAGAAACATTTCACAACCATGACATCTCTGTGCATGACAAAAGAGTGCCACATTATTGATTGTTTGTTAGACTATAAATATAAATATTAGAATATAAGATCATTATGAGAGCAAAATTTTTTATTTATATCAATGATGAAGTCAATAAACAACCGGCGTTTACGGAACGTATCAGTTACGAGGAGCGCACCAGGCAGCAATTGGCAACCCAAATGCAATTGCTGACCGCTATGGTGGAAAACGCGGCTCGTTCCCATAACAAAGACGCCATGCCGATTGTGTTGTGCGCTGAAGATTTTTTTCAGGGCGGAGAAATCTGTACGGCGGCAGAAGAGAATGAGAAAAGCGGGCAATGTTATAACAGGGATATCGCCTATCATTTTATTGCCGGGGAATTAACCAGACTCAGCCTGCGTTATCCTGATGTGCTTATCATACCGGGAACCATGTACGTCAGTGTTCCCGCGACCCAGGATCCGTCCACACCGGATAGAAGTGTTTATGAGCAAAATAACGGAAAAAGACCGGGACGGATATACACACAAAATATAGCGCCTGTCCTGTACGGCGGAAAATTGATTCGTTTATTAAAAAAAGGGGATTATTTAATTGATACAAAAACAAAAACTCAACTGACAACCAGTGAACAGCATATTGCCGCCGCCACAGCCGGAAATAAACTGAAAGTCCCTTTTTATAATGAAGACACTCTGGAAGACATGAATAGTGGATTAATTCATTTGGGCAAAACCCCCTTGCCAGGGGAGGCAGCATTAATGACAGCCTTGAATATCAACCCGGATGAACTGTTTTCTCCGGTTTTTACTGTAAAAGGCATTACATTTGGCCTGGAAATTTGCGGTGATCACACCCGTCAAACGCTGGCGGAGGAGGATGTTGATTTTCATTTGATCTCGTCTAACGGGATCGGCTGGGCGTATAACGCCGGCCAGGAAAAGGGGTACCGTGTCCAGGCCGATGCCGAATCCCGGAATCTGACCTCCATTACCCGAAAGACGTCTTCCGATCTCATGCCGCTCAAGGATGCGGGAGGAGGACACTCGTCCGTCCTGAAACATCATGAATCCAATCCGTTAACCGCAATCCGTCACAACCTGGCCATGAAACAAGTCGTTGCCGTAATCAATGAGTATGCCATGCGGGCTCCCCGCCTGACCGGCGGTGTGTTTGTCGGCCAAAAACCACGACCATTCCGTGAGATGCAAGCGGTATTGGATGATTTAAAAGCGGAAAAAATCAGCGTACGTTCCGCACTGACTCAAATCATAGACATATCAGGGACAATGGGCAAGCATCACCCCATTAAAACCGAAGCACGGCGTGTGTTGAATCAAATAAACAACCCGCCCGCGCCAACCCACGCGCATACGCTGAAATAAAAACCTGGCCGGCCTGTGATAATATCTACGCCGATGGCGCACACACCCGGGTTGCAATTTTTTCAACTTGCTGCTCGGTTTCCGTACGATCAAAGAACAAAAACCGTCCCGTTGCAGCCATGTGCATCAAACCGGCGGCCGCATAGAAAATCCCTACCCCCAGAACAGCAAAGGCGATATTGGCAATGAGGGTTTTTAAACCATAAAAACGCTTATGCTCGAAGTTATGATCCTGCGAATGTAACGTCGTAAGGAATCGCTCCTGAAAGGCGCCATTGTGTTTCACATCCGGTGCGTTGATCTGCCCCCTGAGATTGCCGGCCAGAGCCACAGCGATATTGCCCTTTTCCCTGGCATCCTTGAAGGAGGATTTCCTTAACTGTTCACCATAAGCGTCCAATTCGGCGATACGACGCAGTACTTCACCTTTTTTTCCCGCAGACCAGAATGGCACCATGCCCTGCGGCAACCAGGCCTGACAAAAGGGTAATGCGCTATCCAGCTTTTCCTGGGTTACGCCCGTTGTATTCGTTAAATCACAATCGGTGAAATCAGCCAGGGAAACATCCACGTCGGAAATATCACCACCACTTAAATCCATGCCGGAAAAATTGAGCAACGCCTTGCGGCATGGCTCGGAGGCCTCACCAAGCAACGCCAGAAAATCCTCTTTATGACGAATGAACAACTCTTCCCGCACGCTCGATACCCAATGCGTCTCATACGTCATGGTATCCCGCTGCCCTTTCCCGTAAGAGGGATTGGAAACAACAACAGGCTGCATACCATAAAAAACCATATACTGAGATTTGGGAAACGAATCGTACGTCACCCGCTTAATGGTTTTAACCACCTCGGGATGGACATACTCCCCTTGTAGAAGGGCCTCCAAAGCATCCACATCGTCATGTGTTATCAAATCACGTAATGATCGCACCACCTGCCCATAATCGGAGGTTTCAACCGTGTATGGGATCGTATTGCTCTGATCCTTCCCGCCATGATTTGCGATATAGTCATGACGGGAAGGGAATTCTTTTAACTTGGCCATGGAAACATCCTTTTATAAATGAACGCATTATATACCCGAGATCCCACAAAATAAAATATACCCGTCAAGACTCGCGTACCCCTCCCAATCGGTCATCCAGCCGGGAATGGGTTTTGGTGTCTCTCATCCCGATATAAACCAGCAGTGAGCAGGCAATGCACGCCGTGACATACCAGTAAAAACCGCTTTCCATGCCGTGGCTTTTAAACCACAACGCCACGTATTCGGCTGTTCCCCCAAACACTGAAACGGTTAATGCGTAAGGCAGGCCAACACCGAGCGCGCGAATTTCAACCGGGAACAGTTCCGCCTTGACCACGGCGTTAATAGACGTGTAGCAACTGACGATCACAAAACCGGCCATAATCAGGAAAAAAGCGCCTTCCCGGGTTTGAACCGTATTGAGTAATGACAGAATGGGCACGGTAAAGACGGTGCCCAGCACTCCGAAGGCGATAAGAATCGGGCGGCGGCCAATCCGGTCTGACAAGGCTCCGATAATCGGTTGCAGCAACATGAAAAGAAACAGGGCCGCGCCGGAAATCATGGTGGCATCCGCCTTGCTCATACCGGCACTATTGGTTAAATACTTCTGCATGTAGGTGCTGTAGGTGTAAAAAGCCAGTGTACCCCCCATGGTCAGACCGACAACAATCAATACCTCCCGTGGGTGGCGCATCAGCACCCGAAGAAGATTTTCTTGTGGATTATTGCGCTTGTGCACAAACGAATCCGTTTCCTCCATACCCTTTCTAAGATACAACGCCACAATGGCCAGCAGCGCTCCGATAATAAAGGGAATACGCCAACCCCAGCTTTCCAGTTGCGCATCACTGAGAAACCATTGCTGCAATACAATTAGAACCGCCAGTGCAATCAATTGCCCGGCAATCAGCGTCACATACTGAAAACTGGAAAAAAACCCCCGCTTTTCCCGGGAGGCCATTTCGCTCAGGTAAGTCGCCGAAGTCGCGTATTCGCCTCCGACGGAAAGTCCCTGCAAAAGCCTGGCCAAAACCAAAAGCAGCGGTGCGGCCATGCCAATCGTGTCGTACGAGGGCGTACAAGCTATCGTCAACGATCCCAGACACATCATAAATACGGAAATCAGCAACGCTTTCTTGCGGCCTTTGCGATCGGCATAAACCCCCATAAGCCATCCTCCCAGAGGACGCATGAAAAAACCTACCGCGAAAATAGCCGCCGTATTCATCAATTGGGCCGTGAAATCGCCATGCGGGAAAAACGATTTGGCAAAATAGATGGAAAAAGCCGCGTACGCGTACCAATCGTACCATTCAATCAGATTGCCGATGGAGCCTCTGAAAATTGATTTCAAGCGCTCCGTCGTTGTTGGTTCTTCAATCATCGTTGCTGCCAGCACGTCACCGTTATTCATGCCCGTCTCCTTCCTGGGTCAACCCACGAGCCATTATAAACACAACACGGATGATTCCGGGGAAAGGCTCATGTTGCCCCGGAACAGTTATGGCGCCATTTTATCAGGATATCTGGAACAAAATTCCTGTCTTTTTAAGCCAACCGCTTAAACCGCCGTTTAAAGAAGCGACGCAAAACTTCGGTATGGCTGCGAGTTATGGATGTTTTTGAAGAAAAACAAATGGGTGGCAATGTCAGGCTGGACAGGCCCAACATTGCTGGCAGGATTAACCGACACGGCTATACCCGGCATCCACGAACAAGGTATGGGCGTTGATCATGTCGGCTTCCGGCTGGCACAGCAAATAGACGGCATTAGCCACATCGGCCGGCGTCAACGGTCTGGCAGCCAGTGAGTGAGCCTGATATTCATCCAGCAATTGTTCCCGGTTGGGGAAGTGTTTCAGGGCATCGGTATCTACCACGCCAGCCGATATGGTGTTGGCTGTAATGCCGTACTCCGCCAGTTCCAGTGCCAGTGAGCGCACCAACGCTTCCAGAGCGGCTTTGGACGCACCTATAAACGCATAATTGGGAATCGCTCGTTCCGCTCCCAGACTGGACAAGGCGATCACCCGACCACCGGACGGCATAAGTTCCCTGCCGGCCGTCACCAGATGATTAAGAGCCAGGGCATTGGTTTCCAGACACCATCGCCAATGCTTGGTTGACATTTTCAACGCCGGTTTCAGAACCCCGCTCGCGGCGTTACTGATTAAAAAATGAAGCTGATTAAAATGCTGCCGGAACTGGGCAAACATCTCCTTGACGGATTGATGATCCGCCACGTTGGCCTGCAATGCGATAGCTTGCCTGCCCATATCGGAAATGTCTTGCACCAGAGTTTGAGCTTCATCGGAACTGTTGTAATACACAATGGCTATGTCGCAACCGGCCTGAGCCAGCTTTAACGCGGTCGCTTTTCCGATACCACGCGCACCTCCGGTTATCAATGCAACTTTATTGGCGAACAGCATACTCATGACACCCCTCTGAAACAAATCAGGCAACCTAGCGCGAATCCGTCGTTCTGTCAACGTATCCTCGCCATGGAGCATGAGCAATATTATGACTACTAAGTCCATTCCGGCAAAAGACGGTTCGGGTGCCACCACATCATCTTTTTCATACATCCTGAACAATAATACCTTGTCTATACGACCCCAACTTTGTACTATCGTGCAATCATTTTATGCACTATTTGGAACTGATGAAATACTCCTGGTCAAACAGCGTACTGCCCATCGCCGCTATTTTTTGCTTCCGCATGCTGGGCCTTTTCATGCTGATCCCTGTTTTTACCGTTTTTGCCAACCACCTGGAGAGCGCGACACCGACATTAATTGGTATTGCCCTTGGCAGCTATGGTCTCAGTCAGGGTATTTTACAAATGCCGTTTGGGATATTGTCCGATAAAATCGGCAGAAAACCGGTCCTGACCATCGGTTTGCTTCTTTTTATCCTCGGTAGTTTGCTTGGCGCATTAACTCATTCCATTTACGGTATGATACTGGCACGCGTTTTACAGGGAACCGGGGCTATTGGCAGCGTTTTAATCGCCTTGATGGCCGATTTAACCCCGGATCGGGAGCGCACCAAGGCAATGGCCGTTATTGGCATGACCATAGGGATTTCCTTTAGCCTTGCCATGGTTATCAGCCCATCCATTACCCACCATTATGGATTACCCGGCATCTTCTATCTCACAGCCGTATTGGCAACATCGGGATTAATTCTCTTGCATCTGGTGATCCCGTCACCGTCCAGGGAATCCTTCCATGCTGACAGCGAAACCAATCCTTCCTTGCTTAAAAGCGTATTTTTCAATCCGCAATTGCAACGTTTGAACGCGGGAATATTCCTGCAACATTTTATCCTGACCTCCACGTTTTATGTGGTTCCATTACTGCTGAGCCAGCAAGTGCGCGACGGTCACCTGTCCCAACAATGGCATTTTTACCTGCCGGTAATGATTTTTTCCTTCCTGGCCATGATCCCCTTCATCGCAGTGGCAGAACGCAAACAAGCCATGAAACCCGTTTTTCTCTCATCCGTGCTCATCGCCGGCTTATCACAATGGTGCCTGGCATGGACTCACCATCACCAGGTAAGCCTCTGGATATTTATGGTCACTTATTTTATTGCCTTTAATATTCTGGAAGCCAGCTTGCCTTCCTTAATTTCGAAGCAGGCCAATCCCCATACCAAAGGCACCGCCATGGGCATTTATTCCAGCAGTCAGTTTCTGGGCATTTTTCTGGGCGGCACCGCCGGCGGCCTGCTGTTTCAATTGGGTGGAGCCAATGCCATTTTTTACACCAATGGGCTGGTTTGCGTGTTCTGGCTGGCTGTTGCCTGGTCTATGACGCCCTATGCTTATTTATCAACCATCATTATAAACGGTCAGGATTTTGACGCGACAACATTACAAATCGCTATCCGTCGTCTCAGCCGGTTAAAGGGAGTAAGTCACGTCCGCTATAACAGGGAAGACAACCATTTTCAACTGCGTGTCATCAAAAGGGAATACCGCACGGGTAGTGCGGAGAACATTCTGGCCGATATCCACTAATTGCAAAAATGCCTGGAAATCTATTCATGAAGATATCCTCCCAAACCTACGAAAATGGAATGAGATTCGCTATAATACTTCCTTAACTTTCGCAGCAGGAGAATATTATGGCACGAGGGATAAACAAAGTTATCCTCATAGGTAATGTAGGTGTCGATCCCGACGTCCGCTATATGCCCAATGGCAACGCCGTCACAACCTTGTCCATCGCAACCAGCGAAACATGGAAGGACAAGCAAACCGGCGACCGACAAGAGCGCACGGAATGGCATCGTGTCGTTTGCTTTAACCGTCTTGGTGAAATAGCCGGTGAATACGTTCGCAAAGGTTCCAAGCTCTATATTGAAGGCAGCTTGAGAACCCGCAAATGGCAGGATCAACAAGGGCAAGACCGCTATACTACGGAAATCGTTGCCAACGATATTCAAATGCTTGACGGGAAGGGAACCGCTTCGGCCGGCGGCTACGACGATGCGGGTGCAGGGCAACAACATCCCCCGGCAGCAGGAACATCACGCAAAACCCAACAGCCTCAAACAGCACCTCAGGACGCCTTTGATGAACTGGATGATGATATTCCGTTTTAGGAATTCCTGATCTGACGTCGACTTGCTGACTCAGCCCTTTTCAGGTCAGCAAGCAACGATATACCCATATTTTCAGCCATGGAATGAACTATCAACAAGTCCTATAATTTAAAGAGGAAAATATATTGTTGATGGTTTTATATGGCTCGCTGTCAATTTCGTTGCTCGTTTGCAAATACGCAAAAACTACCATTAATCTTACAAGCGGAGACTACGAAACAGGCTAATGTCAACGGTCTGGTGCAATTTCTTACAGACGACAATCCAATATTCAAAGACTGGTTGCTGCGTTATGGGGTCATTCTGTTTCGAGGATTCCATGTTAACACGCCGGATGAATTTTTAGCGTGTATTCAGGCGAGTGCTTTAGGGCCGCATTACAATTATGACTTCTGCCCTGTCCCGAGAACGAAACTTCGAGAAGGTGTTTTTACCTCATCCGAGTTTCCGGCCAGATACAATCTGGCGTTACATAATGAAAAATCATACAGTTCGGAATTTCCAAGCCATATTTTTTTTAATTGTAACATTGCCCCAAAATCAGGTGGCCAGACATCACTGGCAAATGGCCACAAAATATGGTTATCTCTCCCTGACTTTTTACAGCAAAAATTGCAAACCCAAGGCATTTTGTATCGCAAGCATTATTATGGTAATGGCCTGACATATAAAATAATTCAATTATTAGCCAAAAATCCCGTCTACAAAACCTGGATGGACGAGTTTCAAACCAATGATAAACACACGGTTGAACAGTTACTTGCTAAATCAGGTGAACAAATCTTGTGGAAAGGTAATGATTTAATAACTGAAAAATACCTTCCTGCGTTTTATATACATCCGGTCTCAGGGAAAATAGTCTGGTTTAATCAAAGTAATCAACTTGCCAGCCACTGTAACGCCGTGAATGATTACGTAGAAGAAATCACAAAAAACGTTCTCATACGTCATATTTTATTACATAGAAGCTTACACCCGCATATGGCTTATTATGGTAATGGTAAATCAATCAGCAAGAAAGACTCTTGCTATATCAGTCAGGCTTTTCAAAAAAATACGGTGCTACACGCGTGGCAACCCGGTGATCTCATGATCATCGATAATTATGCCTGCCTGCATGGTAAAACACCCCATACCGGAAATCGGCTAATTCTGGCAGGTATGACCAGGCACACTTATCAGAAGGCTAACAGTCATGACTAATACTATTTGGCAAAAAAAATTTTCAATTGGTGAGCTTTATTATGTTAATGAGTTGGAAACACGCAGCTTAATCTATGAAATTTTTTATCAAAACAACTATCTGCAAGATTATCTGACACTGACTCCTGGCGCGGTGATTTTTGATGTAGGTGCTAACATAGGGATTTTTTCACTTTTTGCAATGCAATACTGCAACAACAAAGCGGAAATCTACAGTTTTGAACCTATTCCACTTACGTTTTCCTGTTTGCAGAAAAATTTACGGCGATTTGGCAATAAGATTCATCTTTACAAGACAGGAATTAGTCACGTAGCCAAAGCATGCGATGTGGATTTTACACTTTTCGGAAATAATTTTGCGACAGCGACTTACAAGCCTCAGGATAAAATTATCTCGAACTACCAACCTCTGCTTAACTATAATACATTACTTGCAATGTCGTCACTAACCAATAAAAAACTTTATTATCAATTAAGGTTTTTACCTTTTCTGAGAAATTATCTGATTGCCGGACACTATAAAAGACAAACGACTCCGACCCTGATAAAGGGCAGGTTGATCTCACTGGGAAATTTTATAGAAGAAAATCAAATAAGACATATTGATCTGTTAAAAATCGATGTTGAAGGCTGTGAAGCGGACGTTATCAAAAGTATCAAACCCCACCAGTTTACCAATATTAAACAATTAAGTATTGAAGTACATGATATTAAAAACCGCGTTGCGAGGCTGACTTCCTATTTAAAAGGTCACGGCTATATTATCCGTGTTCAGCGGAATCCCTTTTTGGAAAATCTGGGATTTAATCACCATATGGTATATGCAAAGCGGGATGAAAAATAGGTTTGGATGACATTTGATGTTATGAAATGTCATCCAGTCTAAACATAAGCGAATACAAAAAAACCCACATAAGTGGGTTTTATAAAACAGACAATGGGTCACTTATTCCTCGCTAGAAGAATCTTCAGCCGGTCTATCTACCAATTCAATAATCGCCATTGGCGCATTATCACCTGCTCTGTATCCGCACTTTAAAACACGGACATAACCGCCAGGTCTTTCGACATATCTGGGCCCAAGATTGGTAAATAATTTACCTACTGCAGTTTTAGAGCGTAATCGATCAAAAACGTGACGTCTGCTCGATACGGAGTCTGATTTACTCACGGTAATCAACGGCTCAATGTAGCGTCGTAGCTCTTTCGCTTTAGGTAATGTTGTTTTAATTATTTCATGCTCTATCAAGGAACAGCACATATTTGCATACATGGCTTTTCTATGACTGCTGGTTCGGCTCAATTTACGGCCTGTATTACGATGACGCATGTGTAAAACTCCTACAATTATTCGCCCAGGTTAGCTGGTGGCCAATTTTCCAGTTTCATCCCTAGTGATAAAGATCTTGATGCCAGAACATCTTTTATTTCTGTAAGGGATTTCTTTCCTAAATTGGGTGTTTTTAACAATTCATTCTCGGTTTTTTGAACCAAATCACCAATAAAATAAATATTTTCAGCTTTCAAACAATTTGCTGAACGAACCGTTAACTCCAGATCATCGACCGGTCTTAATAAAACCGGGTCAAAATCATTTCGTTCTTTATTGTCCGAACGTGATTCCTCAAATTTCATATCTACAAAAGCATGCAGCTGTCTTTGTAAAATAGACGCCGAAATTCGAATAGCATCCTCAGGATCGAGCGTACCGTTCGTTTTTAAATCTATAGTTAACTTATCAAGATCCGTACGGTTTTCAACGCGAGCACTATCTACAAAGTAAGCAACCTGTATTACAGGAGAAAATGTATTGTCAATTTTCAATTTACCGACAGATTTCTTCTGAGTTTCTTCATCAAGATTTCTAACAAATGAATCTGTAGAATGGAACCCAACTCCTCTTTCCACCTTCAGTGACATGCTGAGTTTACCGTTTTCATTCAAGTTGGCAATAACTAAATCAGGATTAACAATTTCTTGTCCATGAGTTAATTCGATATCACCAGCCGTCACTACACCGGGACCTTCCTTATTAAGATATAACAGGGCTTCATTTCCAGTAGTGAGGTTGATCGCAACTTGCTTCAAATTCAGAAGAATGTCGACCACATCTTCCTGAACACCTTCGATAGTACTGTACTCATGTAACACGCCGTCAATAGAAACTTCCGTAATGGCACAACCAGGCATGGATGACAGCAAAATTCGTCTTAATGCGTTTCCCAGAGTATAACCATATCCTCGTTCCAAAGGTTCTAAAACTATCCTTGAATGGTTAGGTGACTCTGATTGCACTTTCAGTACAGAAGGTGTCAACATTTCGTTTATTTCAGTATACATTCAGCTAGTCTCCGAGCTTACTTAGAGTAAAGTTCCACAACTAAATTAACATTATAGTCGGAAGAAAGGTCATTTAACGTGGGTGCCGTTGCAAACGTCCCTTTCATGGCACTTGAATCTACCGTTAACCAATCACAGGGTGCACGTTGTTCAGATAGCGCAATTGCAGCCTGAACACGACCCTGACCTTTCGCCTTTTGACGCATGGAAATTACGTCGCCCGGTTTGACCAGGTACGAAGCAATATTAACTACCATATCGTTTACAAGAATTGCCTTGTGAGAAACAAGTTGTCTTGCCTCGGCACGAGTACTTGCAAAGCCCATCCTATACACAACATTATCAAGTCGGCTTTCCAGCAATACCATAAGGTTTTCACCGGTTGAACCCTTTTGACTTGACGCTTTTTTATAATAATTACGAAACTGCTTTTCAAGAACACCATACAAGCGACGGATTTTTTGCTTCTCTCGCAACTGGATACCGTACCCGCTTAATCTTGGCCGTTTGTCCGCATGTTGTCCCGGCTGTTTTTCAGACTTGCACTTTGACTTATGATCCCGCACTCCACTTTTTAAATATAAGTCTGTACCCTCTCTTCTGGACAGTTTGCACTTTGGTCCTAGATATCTAGCCATTAATTACTCCTGAATCTCTTATATACGACGTT
Source organism: Legionella spiritensis (assembly GCF_900186965.1). Classification (NCBI taxonomy): domain Bacteria; kingdom Pseudomonadati; phylum Pseudomonadota; class Gammaproteobacteria; order Legionellales; family Legionellaceae; genus Legionella; species Legionella spiritensis. The sequence continues at coordinate 436,056 of NZ_LT906457.1, read as the reverse complement.
TTTTTGGCGGCTTACAACCATTATGGGGTATGCCGGTCACATCAGTGATTGCACTAATTTTGAAATCTTGCGCAATCAGTTCACGAATAGTGGAATCACGTCCAGGTCCCGGACCCTTTACAAAAACTTCCACTGATTTAACCCCATATTCCTTGGCTACTACAGAAGCTTTTTCAGTTGCAACCTGTGCCGCGTAAGGTGTACTTTTTCTAGACCCCCGGAAACCCGAACCACCTGATGTTGCCCAGCATAACGAGTTACCGTGTCGATCAGTAAAAGTCACAATCGTATTATTAAATGACGCATGAATATGCACTATACCATCTGATACATCGCGTTTAATTTTTTTTCTTGTCTTTTGCTGCTTAGATTTTGCTATAGCCATCTTATATTCCTAAAAATTAGTTACTTGTACCTTTACGGCGACCTTTTCGTGTACGCGCATTGGTTTTTGTACGTTGTCCACGCAATGGCAGTCCACGTCTATGCCGTAATCCTCGGTAGCATCCCAGGTCCATAAGTCGCTTAATATTCATGGTCACAACACGTCGCAAGTCACCTTCGACAGTCAGCTTGGTGATTTCATTTCGCAAGGCTTCCAGCTTTTCTTCTGAAAGTTCAGAAACCTTGGTTGCCATATTCACGCCTACAGCATTACATAATTTTATAGAGGTTGTTTTTCCTATTCCGTAGATCGATGTAAGTGCAATCACTACATGCTTGTGATCCGGTATGTTAACACCTGCAATACGAGCCATTAAATTCTCCGATCGTTATTTTGCTCTGCCAGAAAGGGACAGAAGAATACTATTTTATTGATCCAAAATCAAGCAAAGTTTAACCTTGCTTTTGCTTATGCCGAGCGTCTTTGCATATAACCCTTATGGTTCCGCTTCGTTTAATAATCTTGCAATTACGGCATATTCTTTTTACTGATGCTCTAACTTTCATTTATAATAACTCCGAAATAATCACAAAAGACCGGGCAATTTTGTCCCTTTGAAATTGGCCTTTTTCATCAATGAATCATATTGCTGTGTCATCAAATGGGCTTGTATTTGCGCTACAAAATCCATAATTACAACTACGATGATTAAAAGTGAAGTTCCGCCAAAATAGAAAGGCACATGCCAGGTGTACATTAATATCTGTGGCAACAGACAAACCAACACCAAATACAGCGCACCTATTAACGTTAGTCGCGTCATTACAGAGTCGATGTATTTCGTTGTTTGCTCACCAGGTCGAATTCCTGGAATGTAAGCGCCTGATTTTTTTAAATTATCAGCTGTGTCCTTGGGATTGAACACCAAAGCCGCATAAAAGAAAGCAAAAAACAGTATTGCTGCCGCATAAACAATTAAATAAAGCGGTTGTCCCGGTGATAATGCCATACCAATATCAGACAGCCAACTCATACTTTTCCCTCTGGCAAAAAATTGTGCCAGTGTTGCAGGCAACAATATAATGCTTGAAGCAAAAATAGGAGGTATTACTCCGGACATATTTATTTTAAGCGGCAAGTGACTGGTTTGAGCAGCATAAACTTTTCGCCCATGTGTTCTTTGCGCATAATTAACCCTTATACGTCTTTGCGCCCTTTCCATAAAGACAACAAATCCTGTCACCACAATCACAATAATACCTATCAACACCAGTATAAGCCCTTGCATTTGTCCTTCACGAACCTGCTGGAACACGGATGCTATTGCGTTAGGCATGCTCGACACAATACCGGAAAAGATGATAAGTGAAATACCATTACCTACGCCTTTCTCAGTTATCTGTTCTCCGAGCCACATTAGAAACATGGTACCTGTCGTCAAGGTAGCAACGGAGGTGAAATAAAATGAGAAGTCACCATGCAAGGCAATATGTTGTCCAGCCAGCCAGCGTGTCATTCCCAGGGACTGGAATACAGCGAGCACGAGGGTAAGATATCGCGTATATTGATTGATCTTGCGTCGCCCGGCCTCACCTTCCTTTTTAAGTTGCTCAAGCCTGGGAGATACGACAGAAAACAATTGAATAATAATAGATGCCGATATGTATGGCATAATCCCTATAGCAAAGACTGTCACTCTTGAAAGGGCGCCGCCTGAAAACATATTGAACAACCCGAAGATGGTATTTTGTTGTTGCCCAAAAAAATTAGCCAGCTTTTGCGGATCAAGACCGGGCACAGGAATATGTGCACCCAGTCTGTAAATCAGAATTCCTATTATTACAAATAGCAATCTGGATTTGAGTTCTGCCAATCCTCCCCTGGACTGTCCGGCTGTCTGCTTCGCATTATTCATAGTTATTCTTCTACACTTCCACCTGCCTGCTCAATAGCAGCACGAGCGCCTTTGGTAACCCGTATGCCTTTCAGTTTCACAGGAACAGTTATCTCTCCTGACAGAATAACCTTAACACTTTTTATGGTGCTATTGATTAAGCCAGCTGAACGTAAAATTTCCATATCAATCACTTCGGCAGTGATTTTTGACAATTCACCCAAGGTTATCTGATCGTTTGTTTTTCCAACACGTGATTGAAAACCCATTTTTGGAAGGCGTCTTTGAATCGGCATTTGGCCGCCTTCAAAATTTATTTTATGGAAGCCTCCGGCACGTGCTTTCTGACCTTTATGGCCTTTTCCACTTGTTTTGCCAAGACCGGATCCTATTCCTCGTCCGAGTCTTTTTTTAGCGGGTCTTGAACCGGGATCAGGCGTTAATGTATTTAAATTCATTTTGCACTTTCCTCAACTTGCAATAAATAATCGACGGAATTAACCAAGCCGCGTATTGCCGGGATATCTTTGTGTACTACGGAACTGTTTATCCTGCCTAACCCCAACTGCTTTACGATCTGAACATGCTTTGGTTTTCGGCCGATAGTACTTTTAACTAATGTTATTTTTAGGTTTTTGCTCATAATTAATCCGCCATCACTTCTTCAACAGTTTTACCGCGTTTTGCAGCAACGTAGTCCGGAGTTCCGATATTTGTAAGAGCACCAATAGTAGCACGTACTATATTACTAGGATTCGTGGAGCCAAGACTTTTTGCAGAAATATTTTGAACACCCAATACTTCCAATACGGCGCGCATTGCACCACCTGCAATAATCCCCGTACCTTCGCTGGCAGGTTTCATAAAGACCTTGGACGCGCCGTAATTCCATGTAATTTCATGATGAATAGTATTACCTGCCAATGGAATATAGGTCATATTCTTTTTAGCTTGTTCCATCGCCTTTTGAATGGCAATTGGTACTTCTCGAGCCTTACCACGCCCGTAGCCTACCTTACCTTTTCCATCGCCAATTACCACGAGAACTGCAAACCCGAAAACTCGTCCACCTTTTACAACCTTCGCGGTTCTTGTTACCGATACCAGTTTTTCCTGGTATCCGTCACTAAGTTTTGATTCGTCAAATGCCATAACCGTTCCTTAAAAATTCAAACCAGCTTCACGCGCGCCATCAGCCAAAGCTTTGACTCGGCCATGATATTTGTAACCGCTTCGATCAAATGAAACATCGCTATTAATTTCTTTTTCCTTGGCACGCTTGGCAAGCAATTTACCAACTTGACGTGCTTGCTCCAACTTTGTTCCAGACAGACTGGTCTTTAATTCTTTATCAATTGTTGATGAAGAAGCCAGCACTTGATCACCATTTTCCCCTTGAATTACTATCTGGGAATAAATATGTGAAGCGCTTCTAAATACTACTAACCTTGGTTTGCCAGAAGTTTTAATTATTTTTTTGGCCTTTAAGCCACGCCTTTCACGCTTATCATGCTTATCATGCTTTTTCATAATCTAACCTTATTTCTTCTTAGCTTCTTTACGCGCAATTTGTTCCCCGGCATATTTCACACCTTTCCCTTTGTAAGGCTCCGGTGGTCTTAAGCCTCTAATCTCAGAAGCCACTTGACCCAACTGCTGCTTGTTAATGCTGCGTAATACGACTGTCGTATTGCTGGGCGTTTCAACTGTAACACCTTCCGGTAAGGAATAATTGATAGGATGTGAATATCCCAATGACAGTGTCACTGATTTACCACTCGCCTGCGCACGATATCCCACGCCGACAAGTTCCAGCGTTCGATCAAAACCTGTTGTTACACCTTTAACCATATTATTGACCAAGGCTCGCGCAGTACCCGCTTGCGCCCATCCCTTAGGATCATTATTGGCTGGCTTGAACTCTACCAGGCTGCTATTTTCCTTATCAACCGAGACATTTACCAATCTGTTCAGATGTTGTTTCAGTTCCCCTTTAGGACCCTTAACAGTCAATTCGCCTTTTCCCACATGAATCTGCACGTTTGCAGGAAGGAGGATTGGGGCTTTTGCTACTCTAGACATAATTTTCCTCTCGCAACTATTAGGCTACTTCACAGAGTATTTCGCCACCAACACCATTTTTTCTTGCGGATTGATGTGTCATTACTCCTTTTGACGTAGATATAATGGCAATACCAAAACCGGAAATTGATGGTAAGTTATTTGATGATTTATACACTCTTAATCCAGGTCTGCTAATACGTAATATTCGCTCTATAACAGGACGGCCATGATAATATTTAAGAGTGACCGTCAGTTTCTTCAGGTTATTCTCCAATGGCTCAACCGTATAGTCAGTAATATAGCCTTCTTCTTTCAATACTCGCGCAATCTCTTCTTTCAAATTAGATGAAATCAGAGCGACATTTTGATGTCTAGCCTGTTGACCATTTCTAATTCTTGTCAACATATCAGCTACTGGATCATGCATACTCACCGTTATTTCTCCATAGAAATTGATTTACCAGCTGGATTTACGTCCACCTGTGACATTACCAGTCATTAATTCTTGTCTTATACAAATTCTGCATAGTCCAAATTTGCGATACACGGCATGCGGCCGTCCGCACTGCTGGCAACGCGTACTATGTCTGACCGGATTTGAATTTACTGGAAGTTTTGCCAATTTTAATTGCGCTTCCATAATTTCATCATAGTCCTGTGAAGATTTTATTATGACTTTCAAAGCCTTTCTTCGTTTACTATGTTTTGCCACTAATCTTGAACGCTTGTTAGCGCGTTCCAGCATCGATTTCTTTGCCACTGTTTTTACCCTTCTTAGTGTTTGTCTCTGTCTTTTAGAGGCAGGTTAAAAGCTTCCAGCAAGGCCTTGGCTTCTTCATTCGTTTTAGCACTTGTTGTAATACAGATATCCAAACCTCTTATGCCGCCCGTTTTATCAAAATCAATTTCAGGAAATACGATTTGCTCATGGATACCCATACTATAATTTCCCGTACCATCAAATGATTTCGGATTTAATCCTCTAAAATCTCTTACCCGTGGCAGTGAAATATTAATGAGTCTGTCAAGAAACTCATACATACGTTCACGACGCAACGTGACTTTACAACCAATGGGCCAGCCTTCCCTTATTTTAAACCCTGCCAGGGATTTTTTAGCCTTGGTAACCACTGGTTTCTGGCCGGCGATAAGAGTCATGTCCTCTACGGCATGATTCATAACCTTTTTATCACCAACAGCTTCACCGACACCCATATTCAGGGTAACTTTAGTTATTTTTGGTACTTGCATTACATTTTTGTAACCGAATTTCTTCATCATCATTTCGGTTATTTCTTTTTTATACAACTCTTTAAGTCTTGCCATTTCAGCCACCTAATTAGACTAAATCAATCACTTCGTTATTTGATTTAAAGTATCGTACTTTTTGGCTAACGCCATCTTTCTCAATAAATCTGAAACCGACCTTGTCAGCTTTCTTTTCAATCGGGTTATACATTGCCACGTTAGAGACATGCAATAATGCCTCAATCTCTATTATGCCACCCTTTTCGTTTGCCTGAGGGTTAGGTTTTATATGTTTCTTTACGAGATTCGCACCATCCACAATGATTTTTTCACCCGCAACTTTCTTCACCTTACCGACATGACCTTTACTTTTACCGGCGATTACAATGACAGTATCACCTGTTCTGATACGCTTCATATCTAATCCTTCTTACAAAACTTCAGCGGCAAGAGAAATGATTTTCATAAATCTCTCTCTTAACTCACGTGTAACCGGTCCAAATATGCGTGTTCCTATCGGCTCATCCTGATTGTTCAGTAATACTGCCGCATTACCATCAAAACGGATGAGCGAACCATCATCTCGACGAACACCTTGACTGGTTCTCACAACAACGGCTTTCATTACCGCACCCTTTTTAACCTTACTGCGTGGAATTGCATCTTTAATGCTTACTTTAATTACATCACCGACGCGAGCATAGCGTCTATGCGAACCACCAAGCACTTTGATACACATCACTTTACGTGCGCCGCTGTTGTCTGCAACATCAAGCACAGTCTGCATTTGTATCATTCTTATCTCCAGCTCTAATTTCGACCAGAAAAAGGTTGCTGATTATATCAGCACTCCTGGCATTTTAAAAGTGTTCAAATCATATCAGGACAATACTTCGACTAAAACCCAAGTTTTTGTTTTGGAGAGAGGTCGACTTTCACGTATTTTCACCGTATTACCTATTTTGCTCACCTGATTTTCATCATGTGCATGAAGCTTGGTACGGCGTTTCATAATTTTGCCGTATTTGGGGTGCTTAACAGTGCGCTCTACCAAAACCACTATGGTTTTTTGCATTTTGTCACTTACGACTTTACCGACCGCTGTTCTTGCACTTGATTCATTATTCGACATGATTCTTTCCAACCTTTTCAGTCATAATCGTTTTTACTCTTGCCACTGATCTTCTAACCTGAGCCACAACATGGGTTTTATCCAGTGAACCGCTTGCTTTTTTCATCCGCAAATTGAATTGATCCTTGCGCAATCCCAGCAACTCGGCATTTAATTCTTCCATGGTCAGACTTCTTAGCTCATCATTCGTTTTCATTACATCACCTTTCTTTCTTCAAACATGACCTTGAAAGGCAATTTGGCTTTCGCTAGATTAAACGCCTCCATCGCCAATTCTTTAGAAACACCTTCCATCTCAAACAGGATTTTGCCCGGCTGAATCTGGGCAACCCAATATTCAACGCTCCCCTTTCCTTTACCCTGACGAACTTCAAGTGGTTTTTGGGTTATAGGCTTATCGGGAAACACTCGTATCCATATTTTACCGCCACGTTTGATGTGACGAGTCATCGCACGTCGAGCAGCCTCAATCTGGCGTGCAGTTAAGCGACCACGCTCTACTGCCTTTAGTCCGAATTCACCGAAACTAACTGTACTTCCCCGTTGAGCCAACCCGCGGTTGCGGCCTTTCATTTGTTTACGAAATTTTGTTCGTTTAGGCTGTAGCATGATTAAAAATCCTCACTCATTTGCCGCTTTCAGCATTTCGATTCTTCTGTGGCAAAATCTCGCCTTTGAAGATCCAAACTTTCACACCGATAATGCCATATGTTGTTTTTGCTTCAGCAGTACCATAATCGACATCAGCTCGAAATGTATGCAGAGGCACTCGACCCTCACGGTACCATTCGCTACGGGCAATTTCAGCACCGCCCAAACGACCGCTGACACAAATTTTAATACCTTTGGCACCAGCCTTCATTGCCGAAGTTACCGCTCTTTTCATAGCCCTTCTGAACATGACACGCTGTTCAAGTTGTTGTGCAATGCTCTCAGCCACCAGGGTTGAATCCAGTTCGGGCTTGCGCACCTCTTCAATATTCAAATGCACTGGAACGCCTAATTTCGCTGCAATCTCACTTCGTAAAGATTCAATACCGCCGCCTTTTTTACCGATAATAACGCCAGGTCGAGCCGTATGAATAGTCACAACTGCGTTATTGGCAGGACGCTCAATTTGAATTTTGCTGACAGCAGCTGCCATCAGTTTTTTCTTAAGATCCTTGCGAAGATTTATATCCTGATTCAGCAACTGTGCATAATTTTTACTGGCATACCATTTAGAATTCCAGTCTCTTATGATACCTAAACGGATACCTATTGGGTTTACTTTCTGTCCCATTGTGCTATTCCTCGTCAGACACTTTAATAGTGATATGGCTTGTGCGCTTACAAATGCGATTTGCGCGACCTTTCGCACGCGGACTAATTCGTTTTAGTGTTGGCGCTTCATCAACACAAACAACAGCCACTTTTAATTCATCTATATCTGCGCCATTATTGTTTTCTGCGTTGGCAATCGCCGATTCCAATAATTTGAGCATCAACTGCGCTCCCTTTTTGGGAGTGAACCGTAATACGTCCAATGCGGCTGATACATCCATACTGCGAATCATGTTTGCAACCAATCTGCCTTTTTGTGCAGAGATTGGAGCATTTTTTAATTTAGCTGTAACTTCCATCATCGCCTCTTACTTACCCTTGGCTTTTCTGTCGCCAGAGTGGCCTTTGAATGTACGAGTCATAGCAAACTCACCTAATTTATGACCAACCATATTGTCTGTAATATAGACAGGAACATGATCTTTACCATTGTGCACTGCTATTGTCAGATCAATCATTTCAGGAATTATTGTTGAACGGCGTGACCAGGTTTTAATTGGTTTTTTTGACTTTGACTCAACTGCCGCTTCAACTTTTGCTAACAAATGGTGATCAATAAACGGACCTTTTCTTATAGAACGTGCCACCGCATTATCCTCTTAGCTAATTATTTCTTTTTACGTCTTCTGACTATAAAACGATCAGTACGCTTATTACTACGTGTTTTATATCCTTTAGTAGGAACACCCCAGGGTGTTACAGGATGCCGTCCTCCAGAAGTACGACCTTCACCACCACCATGGGGATGATCAACCGGGTTCATTGCCACACCTCGAACAGTAGGCCGCACTCCGCGCCATCTTTTTGCCCCGGCTTTGCCCAAAGCTCTCAGACTATGTTCGCTGTTACTTACCTCGCCAATGGTTGCTCGACAGGTTGACAATACTTTTCTCATCTCGCCTGATCGTAATTTCAGTGTCGCATAGGCACCTTCTTTAGCTACAATTTGTCCACTGCAGCCGGCACTACGCAGCATTTGCGCCCCTTTGCCTGGTTTAATTTCCACACAGTGAATGGTTGTACCCACAGGTATATTTCTTAGCGGCAAGCAATTTCCGGCGCTAATAGGAGAATCTTCTCCACTAACGATCGTTTGACCCACTTCAAGTCCTGAAGGGGCAATAATATATCTTCGTTCACCGTCTTTGTAAACAATCAACGCAATAAGTGCCGAACGGTTGGGATCATATTCTATACGCTCTACCCGAGCTTCAACACCATCCTTATTGCGTTTGAAATCAATAATACGATATTTTGAACGTGTACCGCCACCAATATGTCTGACTGTAATTCTACCCTGGTTATTTCGTCCACCGGTTTTATTTAATTTCTCAACAAGCGCCGGGTAGGGTTGTCCCTTGTGAATATGATGGTGCACAACCTTTAACTCACCTCGCTTTCCGGGTGAGGTTGGTTTGGATTTTAATAATGCCATCTTAATCTACCTTATTCTGTCACAGTGAAGTCAATATCATAATTGTCATGCAGAGTAACAAACGCTTTCTTCCAGTCACTACGTTTACCACTAAGCTGTCTGAATCGTTTGTTCTTTCCTTTCACATTCATAACGGACACGTTTTTGACTTTAACTTCAAACAAATGCTCCACTGCCTGCTTAATTTCTTGCTTTGTAGCGGTTTTTAACACTTTAAACGTAAACTGCTTAAATTTATCCGCCATTACTGTCGTTTTTTCCGAGGTATGTGGTTCTCTCAGAATCATTAAAATACGTTCTGAATTCATTGTAATAACTCCTCAAGACTTTTAACCGCTTCCTCAGTCATCAAAACCTTTTCAAAACGAAGCAAATTGACGGGGTCTATTGTAGCCACATCACATATATCGTAGTGAGCCAGATTACGTGCTGCAAGATACTCTTGTTCACCAATTTCTTTCATGACAATCAAGGCATTTGGTAATTCCATTTCCTGCATTTTCGCAAGAAAATCCTTTGTCTTGTTAGTTTGACATTGAAAATCACTGACAATCACCAGATTGTCCGTACGATGAAGCTCGGAGATTATACTACGCAAAGCACGTTTGTACATTTTTTTATTAATTTTTTGTGAATAATCCCGTTTCTTCGATGCAAACGTAACACCACCTGAACGCCATATTGGGCTTCGAATGGTACCAGCTCGCGCACGACCCGTACCTTTCTGACGCCAGGGCTTTTTACCGCCGCCACGTACTTCAGAACGTGTTTTTTGTGCGCTATTTCCGCTGCGGGCATTATTCATATAGGTTACAACGGATTGATGAATCAACCCTTCGTTATAAGCATAATCAAATATTTGCTCATTCACAGTAAGAGCATTTTTTGTATCTCTGGTAATTAGTTCCATCATTCGCCCCTTGCTTTCTTCTTAACTGCGGGCTTCACTTCTATTCTTGTGCCAGGGCATCCCGGAATGGCACCCTTTATCAAAAGAATATTACGTTCGCTATCCACACGTACCAACTCGAGACTTTGTGTAGTGCAACGTGCGTTACCCAAGTGCCCGGCCATTTTTTTGCCTTTGAACACTCTTCCAGGAGTTTGATTCTGTCCTATAGATCCAGGAACACGATGCGACACGGAATTACCGTGTGTGGCATCCTGAGTGCGGAAGTTATGTCGTTTAACCGTTCCCGCGAACCCCTTTCCCTTGCTAATTCCGGATACATCAACGTATTGTCCGTCACTGAACACATCAGAAACCGATAATGTTTGTCCCGCACTGTAGCCATCCAGAGTTTCCATTCTGAACTCACATAACATATCGCCTGCGTCAATTTGAGCTTTCGCAAAATGCCCGGCCTGTGGCTTGCTCACATGACTGCTCTTTTTAGCACCGCCCGTTAACTGGACCGCACTATAACCATCTACATCAACAGTCTTAACCTGTGAAATACGATTAGGCAATACTTCAACTACCGACACAGGAATCGAAACTCCATCATCGGTAAAAATTCTTGTCATGCCTACCTTTCGGCCTACTAACCCAATAGTCATTGTAACACCTCGTTAATATTCCCTACCTGAATTACCTACTCGTCATCCAGGCTAATCTGAACGTCAACCCCGGCAGCCAAATCAAGCTTCATTAGCGCATCAACTGTTTTTTCAGTAGGATGTACAATGACAACAAGGCGTTTATGGGTTCTTAATTCGTACTGATCTCGTGCATCTTTATTTACATGAGGCGATATCAGCACAGTAAATTTTTCTTTTTTGATAGGCAAAGGTATTGGCCCACGAATTTGTGCGCCAGTACGTTTTGCGGTCTCAACGATTTCGCGAGTTGACGAATCAATCAAGCGATGATCAAATGATTTTAGCCGTATTTTGATATTTTGTTTGGTACTCATTTTACTCACTCGATGATTTTAGCTACGACGCCGGCACCAACAGTGCGGCCACCCTCACGAATCGCAAAACGCAATCCTTCATCCATCGCAATTGGAGCATGCAGGTTTATGGTCATCTGCACATTGTCTCCAGGCATAACCATCTCAACACCTTGCGGCAAATCACAAGAGCCGGTTACGTCCGTCGTCCTGAAATAAAATTGCGGTCTGTAGCCATTGAAAAACGGGGTATGACGTCCGCCTTCATCCTTGGACAACACATATACTTCCGCTTCAAACTTCGTATGCGGCTTGATGGTACCGGGCTTCGCCAATACCTGTCCACGCTCAACTTCATCTCGTTTCGTGCCGCGTAACAACACACCAACGTTATCGCCCGCACGGCCTTCATCAAGAAGCTTGCGGAACATCTCAACTCCCGTACAGGTCGTCTTCTGTGTATCGCGTATACCTACAATCTCCACTTCCTCGCCTACCTTGACGATTCCGCTTTCAACCCGACCCGTTACCACTGTTCCCCGTCCGGATATTGAAAACACGTCTTCAATCGGCAACAGGAAGCTTTTATCTATATTTCGTACCGGCTCAGGGATGTATGAGTCCATAGTCTCTACCAGCTTCTCTATCGCCGGGACGCCTATCTCACTCGTATCTCCTTCCAGCGCCTTCAGCGCAGAACCTACAACGATCGGTATGTCATCACCAGGAAACTCGTAACTGCTCAACAGATCCCTGACTTCCATCTCAACCAGTTCCAGCAACTCGGCGTCATCTACCATGTCCGCCTTGTTTAAAAACACAACTATGTATGGAACACCAACCTGACGCGACAACAATATATGTTCCCTCGTCTGTGGCATAGGACCATCCGCAGCCGATACCACCAGTATCGCTCCGTCCATCTGCGCCGCTCCAGTAATCATGTTCTTCACATAATCCGCGTGCCCAGGACAATCCACATGCGCATAGTGACGGTTCGTTGACTCGTACTCCACGTGCGCTGTCGATATCGTAATCCCTCTTTCTTTTTCTTCCGGCGCAGCATCAATTTGATCGTATGCTTTCGCTGTACCACCGAACTTCTTCGCCATAATCGTCGTAATTGCTGCCGTCAACGTCGTCTTGCCATGGTCTACGTGACCAATCGTGCCTACGTTTACGTGTGGCTTCTTACGTTCAAATTTTTCCTTCGCCATTTTTCTATACCTCTTTAACTTTATCTTTTATTGTTTCTTGATAATTGCTTCAGCAATATTAGTCGGTGCCTCTGCGTATTTGGCAAATTCCATCGAGTACGTTGCACGCCCTTGGGTGGCTGAACGAACATCTGTTGCATAACCAAACATTTCTGCTAATGGAACTTCCGCCTTTATCACTTTCCCTGCCGGAGAATCTTCCATGCCCTGAACAACACCACGGCGTCTGTTAAGATCTCCCATCACATCTCCCATGTAATCCTCGGGAGTTACCACTTCCACACTCATGATGGGCTCAAGCAGTACGGGCTTGGCTTTTAACGCACCTTGCTTGAAGCATTGTGAACCGGCGATTTTAAACGCCATTTCACTGGAGTCTACTTCATGGAACGAGCCGTCAAACAAGGTCACCTTCACATCAACCACCGGATAACCGGCAATGACTCCATTTTGTAATTGTTCCTGAACACCCTTATCAACAGCTGGAATATATTCCTTGGGTATGACACCACCCACAATTTCGTTGACAAATTGATAGCCGCCACCAGTTTCCATCGGTTCAATCTTGAGCCAGACATGGCCATATTGACCACGACCACCAGATTGTCGAACAAATTTACCTTCCTGCTCTACTGACGCTTTAATTGTTTCGCGGTAAGCCACCTGCGGTTTTCCTACATTGGCTTCAACATTAAATTCACGTTTCATGCGGTCAACAATAATTTCAAGGTGTAATTCTCCCATTCCTTGAATAATGGTTTGTCCGGACTCTTCGTCTGTATGGACACGAAACGAGGGATCTTCTTGAGCGAGCTTACCTAGCGCTATGGACATTTTTTCCTGATCCGCCTTCGTTTTAGGCTCTACAGCCACAGCTATAACAGGATCAGGGAAATCCATTCTTTCCAGTGTAACAATCGAATTGATATCACAAAGCGTGTCACCTGTCGTAACGGTTTTTAAACCTACAGCCGCAGCGATGTCACCGGCACGTACTTCCTTGATTTCCTCTCTGGAATTGGCGTGCATTTGCAAAATTCGCCCTATACGTTCTTTTTTACCCTTTACCGGGTTATATACCGTATCGCCACTTTTTAATATGCCGGAATATACTCGAAAATAAGTCAATGTTCCAACAAATGGATCCGTTGCAATTTTAAATGCCAGAGCGGAGAAAGGTTCCTGATAGGATGTTTTCCTGTGCGCCTCATCACCATGTTCATCAACACCCTTAATTGGTGGAACATCCAAAGGCGACGGCAGATAATCTATTACACCATCAAGAACAGCCTGCACACCCTTGTTTTTAAAGGCTGATCCGCAAAATACAGGCACGATTTCATTACCAACGGTTCTCTTGCGCAAGCCTTGTTTGATTTCAGCTTCACTGAACTCTTCACCTTCGAGATATTTCTCCATGAACTCTTCGGAAGCCTCGGCGGCAGCCTCAATAATCAAAGTGCGATACTCTTCGCAACTCGCCAACATATCTTCCGGAATTGGCTTGTATTCGAAAGTCATCCCCTTGCTCTCTTCATCCCAGTGAATGGCTTTCATTTTAATCAAGTCAACCACGCCTTTATAAGCGTCTTCTGAACCAATTGGCAATTGAACAACAACAGGATTAGAACCCAGACGCTTTTTGATTTGGTCTACAACACGCAGGAAATTTGCTCCCATGCGATCCATTTTATTAACAAAAACCAGTCGAGGGACACCGTATTTATCCGATTGCCGCCAAACGGTTTCGGATTGCGGTTCAACGCCCGATACCGCATCAAAAACGACAATAGCGCCATCAAGCACACGTAACGAACGCTCCACCTCGATCATAAAATCAACGTGACCGGGAGTATCAATGATGTTGACACGATGTCGTGGATATTGCTTATCCATGCCTTCCCAGTAACAGGTAGTCGCTGCCGAAGTAATGGTGATTCCTCGCTCTTGCTCCTGAACCATCCAGTCCATCGTAGCGGCGCCATCGTGCACTTCACCAATCTTGTGTGACATACCGGTATAAAATAACACACGTTCTGTAGTTGTAGTCTTTCCGGCATCTACGTGGGCAGCGATACCGATGTTTCTGTAAAGTTCTAATGGAGTAGACACGGCTTACCTCTCTTTTAATTCCATCTGAAATGAGCGAAAGCCTGATTGGCTTTTGCCATTTTATGGGTATCTTCACGTTTCTTGACTGACGAACCTTTGTTTTCAAAGGCATCTGACAGCTCACCTGCCAACCGCAGCATCATACCTTTTTCACCGCGTGAGCGTGCTGCCTGGACAATCCAGCGCATTCCCAGGGCGATACTTCTGTCGGTTCGGACTTCAACCGGAACCTGATAAGTTGCGCCACCCACCCTTCTTGAACGCACTTCGACACTGGGTCTTACATTATCAAGAGCTTTTTCAAAATAATGCAGCACGGCATGCGAACCTGTTCCGCTTGAACCAGTTTCCTCGCCACCTTCCTCGTCATGCTTTTTATTTTTCTTTATGCGCTCATTCATCACATCCAATGCGCCATAAATAATCTTTTCAGCAATGGATTTTTTACCGTTAATCATTAACACATTAATAAATTTCGCCAGCAGTTCACTATGATACTTGGGATCCGGCAAAATTTCGCGTTTGGGTACTTCTCTTCTTCTTGGCATGTCAATTTCCTACAATCAGATTATTTCTTATCTTTCGGCTTTTTCGTACCATACTTGGAACGGCCTTGCTTACGATCGTTAACGCCTGAAGTATCCAGACTTCCACGCACGGTATGATAACGAACCCCCGGCAAATCCTTCACTCTTCCGCCTCGTATTAACACCACAGAGTGCTCTTGCAAATTGTGGCCTTCTCCACCGATATAGGAAGATACCTCGTAACCGTTTGTTAACCGTACACGCGCAACCTTACGCATTGCCGAGTTTGGTTTTTTAGGCGTTGTTGTGTATACACGTGTGCATACACCTCTTCGCTGTGGACAGGATTCCAAAGCAGGGACGTTACTCTTCTTTTTAGCGTCCACGCGAGGCTTTCTTACTAACTGATTAATAGTAGCCATTTATTGTTAACTCCGAACTTTCGCTTGTCTATATTTTGAATGCATAAGGAGGCCGGATTCTATATAGCTCCGGCAGATTTGTCAAGTTCAACTCTGCCGAAGATGGATCCGAATTAATGATCATGATTGTCTGCGTTCAACGCTTCACTCAATGCATGCTCAACATCACTTGCAGTCACAGTATGTGCGCCATGCTCAGCACCTGCAGCTTTAGCGCGTTTAGCCTTACGGCCTTGATGATAGGCGTACCCTGTTCCAGCTGGGATTAACCGACCAACCATAACATTTTCCTTCAATCCTCGAAGATCATCCACTTTACCGCTGACGGCAGCTTCCGTAAGAACTCTTGTTGTTTCCTGGAAGGACGCGGCGGAAATAAACGATTCCGTGGCGAGAGAAGCTTTCGTTATTCCAAGGAGGATTGGAATACCTTGCGCCATCTCTTTCCCGTCTGCTGCCAGTTTGTCATTCTCGTGCAACATAATACTTTCTTCGACCTGTTCTCCAACGAGAAATCTGGAATCCCCGGATGAAGTAATAATGCGTTTTCGAAGCATTTGCCTTACGATAGTCTCAATGTGCTTGTCGTTAATTTTTACACCTTGCAGGCGATACACATCCTGTACTTCATTAACGATATAATTAGCCAGTGCCCCGACACCCAGCAAACGCAAGATATCGTGCGGATTTAACGGTCCCTCGGCAATGACTTCCCCGCGCTCGACATGCTCCCCTTCAAATACTGAAATGTGGCGCCATTTGGGAATCAGCTCTTCATAAGACTCGTTTTCAGATGCGGTAATGATCAGACGACGTTTCCCTTTCGTTTCCTTACCAAAATTAACCAATCCGGAAGCCTCGGCCATCACAGCCGCGTCTTTTGGTTTTCTGGCTTCAAACAAGTCGGCAACACGCGGCAAGCCCCCTGTTATATCGCGGGTTTTGGAACGTTCCTGCGGGATACGGGCGATGACATCACCAACACCCACATTATGGCCATCCTCAAAATTAATAATGGCGTCAACCGGAAGATAGTATTGCGCGGGAACGTTAGTACCAGACAGATAAATATCGTCACCATCATCGGAGACCAGTTTAACCATAGGCCTCAGATCGCGCCCGGCCGCACTACGCTGTTTGGCATCCGTTACAACAATATTACTCAAGCCGGTCATTTCATCGACCTGACGATTCATCGTCAAACCCTCTATCAAATCAATAAATTTGAGTTTTCCACTAACCTCGGATATAACCGGGTGGGTATGAGGATCCCAGCTTGCAATAATCTGTCCTGCCTCGACTGACATATTGTCATGAACGGTCAACACGGCACCGTAAGGCAGCTTGTAACGTTCGCGTTCACGACCGAAATCATCAACGATAGAAACTTCTCCCGAACGTGAAACGGCAACCAGATTACCATTCTCATGCGTTACTGTTTTAATGTTGTGAAGACGGATAACGCCTTTGTTTTTAATCTGGATATTGTTGGCGGCTGTTGCTCGTGATGCCGCACCACCGATATGGAACGTACGCATCGTAAGCTGGGTTCCCGGCTCACCGATGGACTGGGCGGCAATAATTCCGACTGCTTCTCCGGTATTGACCAAATGTCCTCGCGCCAAATCACGCCCGTAACAATTTGCGCATAATCCAAAACGGGTTTCGCATGTAATTGGTGAACGAACCATAATTTGATCCACACCCAGGCGTTCCAGTTTATCCACCCAATCTTCATCAAGCAAAGTACCAGCTGTAACAACAGGATCGTCATGATTTGGCACATAAACATCTTTGGCAACAACACGGCCAAGAACACGTTCATGTAATGGTTCTACTATATCTCCACCCTCAATCAAGGGCTGCATCAGGATACCGTTTTCTGTACCGCAATCGTCCTGCGTAATAACAACATCCTGTGCCACGTCAACCAGGCGTCTTGTCAAATAACCCGAGTTAGCCGTTTTCAACGCGGTATCCGCCAAACCTTTACGAGCACCGTGTGTTGAAATAAAGTATTGGAATACATTCAATCCTTCGCGGAAATTAGCGGTAATGGGTGTTTCAATGATTGACCCGTCGGGAGCCGCCATAAGTCCCCGCATACCGGCCAACTGTCTTATCTGGGCCGCCGAGCCCCGTGCTCCGGAATCAGCCATCATAAAAATAGGATTGAATGATTCCTGTCTGACAACATTACCATCACGATCGGTCACTTCTTCCGTAGCAATTTTTGTCATCATTGACTTGGCAACCATTTCATTGGTTCGTGACCAGATATCAATAACTTTATTATAACGTTCACCGTTTGTTACCAGACCGGAGCGATATTGGGCTTCAATTTCACGAACCTCATTATCGGCCTGTTCAATGATAGCTGCCTTGTCATCGGGAATTTCCATATCTTCAATTCCAATAGACGCCCCGGCTCTGGTCGCGTACTTAAATCCGGTATACATCAACTGGTCTGCAAAAATAACGGTTTCCTTAAGACCAAATTTTCTGTAACACGTATCGACCACTTTGGAAATTGTCTTTTTGGTCATAGTCCTGTTGATATGGGAGAACGGCATGCCTTGCGGCAAAATATCAGAAAGAATGGCACGTCCTATAGTGGTATCAACCAGATGATGACCACCTCTACCCTCATCGCTACCGTCTTCTTCATCCTTTTTCATCCTGATTTTCACTTTAGCGTGAATATCAACAAGTCCGGCCTCATAAAAATTCTGTGCTTCCTGAGCACTGGCAAATATTTTTCCCTCACCGAGCGCGTTAACACGTTCCCGCGTCAGGTAATAAAGGCCTAACACAACATCCTGGCTTGGCACGATAATCGGTTCACCACTTGCCGGGGATAAAATATTATTGGTTGACATCATCAAGGAACGGGCTTCAAGCTGTGCTTCCAGAGTTAATGGAACATGCACTGCCATCTGGTCACCATCAAAGTCCGCGTTATAAGCCGTACAGACTAACGGATGTAACTGTATCGCCTTACCTTCAATAAGAACGGGTTCAAAAGCCTGAATACCAAGACGGTGCAGCGTAGGTGCGCGGTTCAGTAAAATAGGATGTTCACGAATAACGTCATCCAGTATATCCCATACAACGGGCTCTTCACGTTCGACCATTTTTTTGGCCGCCTTGATCGTTGTTGCAAGACCTCTAAATTCCAGTTTGCTGAAAATAAATGGCTTGAACAATTCCAAAGCCATTTTTTTAGGTAATCCACACTGATGCAGGCGCAGTGTCGGACCAACCACAATAACTGAACGACCGGAATAATCAACACGTTTTCCAAGCAGATTCTGTCTGAAACGACCTTGTTTACCTTTAATCATGTCAGCCAGGGATTTTAAAGGACGCTTGTTTGTGCCTGTAATTGCGCGGCCTCTGCGACCATTATCCAGCAAGGCGTCTACAGATTCCTGCAGCATTCTCTTTTCATTGCGAACTATGATATCAGGCGCGTTAAGATCAAGCAGGCGCTTTAATCGATTGTTACGATTTATCACACGCCTGTACAGGTCATTCAGATCAGATGTTGCGAATCTTCCACCATCCAGCGGAACCAACGGCCTTAAATCAGGTGGCAAAACAGGAAGCACATCCATAATCATCCATTCCGGCTTATTACCGGACTCATAAAATGCTTCCAATAATTTCAGTCGTTTGGTAATTTTTTTAATTTTGGTTTCTGAATTAGTTGTCGGCAACTCTTCGCGCAGTGATTTAATCTCTTCTTCCAAATCTATCTGCCGCAGCAAATCACGGATCGCCTCCGCGCCCATTCGCGCATCAAACTCATCCCCGTATTGCTCCATGGCCTCAAGATAGACCTCATCATTGAGCAATTGTCCTCGTTCCAGCTCGGTCATGCCAGGATCAACAACTACAAATGCTTCAAAATATAAAACACGCTCAATATCCCTAAGGGTCATATCAAGCAGCAAACCAATTCGGGAAGGTAGCGACTTCAGGAACCATATATGTGCAACAGGGCTTGCAAGTTCAATATGCCCCATGCGCTCTCTGCGGACTTTGGCAAGAGCAAGCTCGACACCGCATTTTTCGCAGATGACACCGCGGTGTTTTAGTCGCTTGTATTTACCGCACAAACACTCATAGTCTTTTACCGGGCCGAATATTTTGGCGCAGAATAATCCATCGCGCTCCGGTTTGAAAGTACGATAATTAATCGTTTCAGGTTTTTTTACTTCACCATAGGACCATGAGCGGATCATATCCGGAGAAGCCAGCGCAATTTTTATCGCATCAAACTCTTCACTTTGCCCTTGCTGTTTGAGGATGCCTAGCAAATCACTCATTACAGGTGCTTTTTTCATCGGGTCGCTGCTTAGATTAGCCAAGTCTATGCCTCCAAAAAATTGTTGTCAGAATTTATCATTGCACTTATTAATCGTGTTCAAGTTCGATATCAATACCCAGTGCTCTGATTTCCTTAAGTAATACGTTGAATGATTCAGGCATTCCAGGATCCATGCGATGATCCCCATCCACGATATTTTTATATATTTTCGTTCGTCCTCCGACATCGTCCGATTTTACCGTCAACATTTCCTGCAACGTATACGCAGCACCATAGGCTTCAAGAGCCCACACTTCCATCTCACCGAAGCGTTGTCCACCAAACTGCGCTTTACCGCCGAGTGGCTGTTGCGTCACAAGACTATACGAACCTGTAGACCGCGCATGCATCTTGTCATCTACCAGGTGATTTAATTTCAACATATACATATAACCGACGGTGACCGGATTATCGAACTTCTTACCTGTTCTGCCATCGATCAGCATGGTTTTCCCATCTGCAGGCAAACCTGCCAGTTCCAGCATGGATTTGATCTCTTTTTCACCTGCTCCGTCAAATACCGGCGTAGCCATCGGAACTCCGGCTCGCAGATTATCGGCAAGAATAGTGATTTCCTCATCATCCAGCTTCTTGAGATCCACCCTTTTAACATCATCGTGATTATAAATTTTTTCCAGAAATGCCCTGATATCTCCGATTGATTTTTTACTATCAATCATGTTGGCAATACGATGCCCCAGCCCTTTCGCCGCCAGTCCCAAATGCGTTTCCAGAACCTGGCCAATATTCATACGAGACGGAACGCCCAATGGATTTAAAACGATATCCACAGCTGTACCATCCTCCATATAAGGCATATCTTCCACTGGAACAACGATGGAGATAACCCCCTTGTTTCCGTGGCGTCCCGCCATTTTATCCCCAGGTTGTATACGTCTCTTGACTGCGAGATAAACCTTGACAATTTTTAGAACTCCGGGTGCAAGATCATCACCCTGTACGATTTTCTTACGACTATCGTTAAAACGACTTTCCATCTCTTTTCCGAGAAGTTCCAGTTGCTTGGAAAGTTGCTCAAGTTGCTGACTGATCACTTCATCATCAACACGAATATCAAACCATTTTTCTCTATCCAGTTTATCCAGATAGTCTTTGGTTATTTTACTGCCAGACTTAATACTGCCCGGTCCGCCTGATGCAGATTTGTCATGCAGTAAATTGTAAACACGATGATAAATATCATCTTCACGAATACGGCGCTCATCAATTAAATCCTTGCGCACGCGAGCAAGGTGCTCTTCCTCAATACTCTTGGCTCGATCATCCTTTTCCAACCCATCGCGGGTAAATACCTGCACATCAATGACGGTGCCATTCATTCCTGAAGGAACACGCAAGGAGGAATCTTTCACATCAGACGCTTTTTCACCAAAAATGGCGCGCAATAACTTTTCTTCCGGAGTCAGTTGCGTTTCACCCTTTGGTGTTACTTTTCCTACCAGGATATCACCGGCAGATACTTCAGCACCTATGTAAACAACCCCTGATTGATCCAGGCTGGCTAACGCCGATTCTCCGACATTGGGAATATCCGCCGTTATTTCTTCCGTGCCCAGTTTGGTATCGCGCGCTATACAAGTTAATTCCTCGATATGAATTGTGGTAAAACGGTCTTCCTGAACAATTCGTTCTGAAATAAGAATGGAATCTTCAAAGTTATAACCATTCCAGGGCATAAACGCGACGAGCAAGTTCTGCCCAAGGGCTAATTCACCCATATCCGTACAAGGACCATCGGCCAATACATCACCACGCTGGATTCTATCACCCTTGCAAACAATTGGTCGTTGATTAATACACGTATCCTGATTGGATCGGAAGTATTTGGTCAGGTTATAAATATCTACCCCGGTTTCGCCGGCTGTTGTTTCATCATCGTTCACTCGGACAACGATACGGGAGGCATCGACCAAATCGATGATACCACCACGTTTGGCTACTACGGAAACTCCGGAATCAGACGCTACGGTACGTTCCATTCCCGTTCCAACCAGTGGTTTCTCAGACCGTAAAGTAGGTACGGCCTGACGTTGCATGTTCGATCCCATAAGGGCACGGTTAGCATCGTCATGTTCAAGGAATGGAATGAGTGATGCGGCTACCGAAACGATTTGTTTCGGTGACACATCCATAAAATTAATTTTATCCGGCGTGGTCAATGAGAATTCGTTTTGATGGCGGCAAGGTACCAGATCCGCCAGAATCTTGCCTTTTTCATCCACAGCGACACTTGATTGAGCAATATATTGATCAACTTCTTCTATTGCCGACAGATACTCAATTTCATCGGTTACACAGCCGTCAACAACTTTACGGCATGGTGTTTCTATAAATCCATAGTTGTTGGTACGCGCATAAACAGACAGGGAATTTATCAAACCGATATTCGGTCCTTCGGGAGTTTCAATTGGACATACACGACCATAGTGAGTGGTATGCACATCCCGAACTTCGAATCCGGCCCGTTCACGAGTCAAGCCACCCGGGCCAAGCGCTGAAACCCGTCGCTTATGAGTAACCCCGGACAATGGATTAACTTGATCCATAAATTGCGAGAGCTGGCTTGAGCCAAAAAATTCCTTGATAGCGGCGGAGACCGGCTTGGCATTGATCAAGTCCTGAGGCATTAAATTTTCGGACTCTACCAGACTTAACCGTTCTTTTACGGCGCGCTCGACTCTTACCAACCCGACTCTGAATTGATTTTCAGTCATCTCGCCAACGCTTCTGACGCGTCGATTCCCCAGATGATCAATATCATCAACCATACCGATACCGTTTCTGATATCAATGAGTGTCTTGATGACCGCCAGAATATCTTCTTTGGTCAATGTGCCGGGGCCTGTATCTTCTTTTCGTCCCACACGGCGGTTAAATTTCATACGGCCGACAGCTGACAGATCATAACGATCCTCAGCAAAAAATAAATTTTTAAATAATGCCTCAGCTGCTTCTTTCGTGGGCGGCTCTCCCGGACGCATCATTCGATAAATTTCAACAAGGGCTTCAAGCTGACTATTAGTCGGATCAATTTTCAATGTATCTGAAATATAAGATCCATGATCCAGGTCATTGGTATAAATCATTTCAAATGACAAAATACCTCGCTCTGCAAGCTGATTAAGCAATTCGTCGGTAACTTCCTCATTAGCCTGGGCAATCACTTCACCGGTCGTAGTATCAACAACGCTTTTTGCCAGAGTTTTACCACTCAGGTAAGAATTAGGCACCACCAGGTCTTGCATATTAAATTTTTCCATGGTTTTAATATGCCGGGCCGTAATTCGACGTCCTTGTTCAACAATCAATTCACCTGTTTCAGGTACCACAATGTCAAAGGATGCTATTTCCCCTCGTAATCTTGATGGAATCAGATTGATATGAAACTCACCATTGCGTAACTGACACAAAGTAGTTTCAAAAAATTCGGACAGTATATCTTCCACTTCATAGCCAAGTGCACGCAATAAAATACTGACCGGCAGTTTCCGTCGACGGTCAATTCTTACAAAGACACTGTCCTTGGGATCAAACTCAAAATCGAGCCAGGAGCCACGATAAGGAATGATACGAGCGGAATAAAGTAACTTGCCTGATGAGTGCGTTTTTCCACGATCATGTTCAAAAATAACACCAGGTGAGCGGTGCAATTGCGATACCACTACTCGTTCAGTACCATTAACAACAAAGGTACCGACATCAGTCATTAAGGGAATTTCCCCCATAAAAACATCTTGTTCCCGTATATCTTTAACGGGTTTTGGCTCGCCTGAGGCTTCCTTATCCAATACAACGAGTCTGATTTTTACCCGCAGCGGAGCGGAATAGGTTAATCCTCTTAATTTACATTCACGCACATCGAAGGCTGGCTTGCCAATTTTATAACCAACGTATTCCAGTCTGGCATTGCCGGAAAAACTTTCTATCGGAAAAACAGACATGAAAGCGGCATGCAAGCCGGTTTTTTTCTGATTATCGGGACTGGATTCCAGTTCAAAAAAATTTTCGTGGGAGGAACCAATCTCAAGGAAATCCTCGTAGGATTTGATTTGAATATCCAAAAGATTAGGAATTGGCATTTTATCTGCCTGCCTGCCAAAGCTCTTGCGAAATCGTTTTTTCTCAGCATGAGAGTATTGTTGAGGTTTAGCTTCTGCAGTGGCGGCCATGGTATTTCCTCTGTAAATTATTTATATAATCAAACACACAAACCCAGCCATGTAACCATGGCCGGGTTTTAATAAAAATAAACAACTTTATTATTTGACGTCGACAGTCGCGCCAGCTTCTTCCAGCTCTTTTTTGATGCTTTCAGCTTCATCTTTAGAGACGCCTTCCTTAACGGTAGATGGTGCGCCTTCAACCAGATCCTTCGCTTCTTTCAAACCAAGACCTGTAATACCACGAATGGCTTTAATCACATTGACCTTGTTAGCCCCGAAGCTTGTCATAATCACGTCAAACTCGGTTTTTTCCTCAGCAGCAGCTGTTGCACCGGCTGCCGGGGCTGCAACTGCAACTGCGGCTGCAGCGGCGGACACGTTAAATTTTTCTTCCATAGCTTCGATAAGCTCTACAACTTCCATTACCGTCATATTAGAGATGGTATCGAGAATCTCATTTTTTGATACAGCCATTACTAGCTCCTAATTAAAAATTAATTTGATTATCGGAATTACTGTTCTTTTTTGTCTTTAATTGCTGCAACCGTTCTGACCAGTTTGCCATGTGGTTCAGCAAGTGTTCGGACAAATTTTTCTATTGGTGCTTTCATCACAAACATTAACTTAGCTATCGCTTCATCTTTAGTCGGCAAGCTTGCTACCGTTTCCAGTTGATCGGCTTCATATACCTTTCCACCTACGGATAATGCCTTGATTTCAAGCTTTTCAAATGTTTTTACAAATTCCTTTAACAATCGCGCTGCGTCACTTGGTGCATCAAGAGACATTGCAATAAATAAAGGACCAACCAACTTGTCGCTAAGACATGCAAAATCGGTATTATCAAACGCTCTTCGGGTTAGTGTGTTTCGTACTACCCTAAGATAAACACCGGACTTACGTGCCTCACTTCTTAGCTGGGTCATTTGATTAACAGTCAAACCACGATAATCAGCAACTACTGCCGAAATAGCCTTGGAAGCAACTTCATTGACTTCTTCAACTACGGCTTTTTTTGCAGCTAATGTTATCGTCACGTTAATGACCTCCTACGTTGTTCAAATCATAATGATTTGACAGTTATGGTGGCCGTCTCTGAATTATTCCAGGAGCCGGTTCACCGTCTGCGCAGGACATTAAGCCTTTCGGCACCTGCGGTCTTCGACGGCATCGAACCAAGTCTATGCCGTGAATTCAAAAATAGGGTCGATATGTTACACAGGTATTGATGAAATATCAATAGGCAATCCTGGCCCCATCGTCGTTGACAAGGTAATTTTTTTCAAATAAATACCTTTTGAAGTAGAAGGTTTTGCCTTTCGCAAATCAACAATCAGCGCGGCGATATTTTCCATCAGATCTTCCGCAGAAAATTCAATTTTCCCAACAGTGCAATGAATAATGCCATTTTTATCCGTTTTATAGCGAATTTGTCCTGATTTGGCATCGGAGACTGCTGCTTCAACATTGGTGGTTACAGTACCGACCTTAGGATTAGGCATTAAACCTCTTGGCCCTAAAATTTGTCCAAGCTGACCAACAATGCGCATGGCATCAGGAGTAGCAATAACCACATCAAAATCCAGTTCGCCAGCTTTGATTTTATCTGCCAAATCTTCAAACCCAACAATATCAGCGCCTGCGTTTCTGGCTTTTTCAGCATTATCACCTTGAGCAAAGACAGCAACTCTTACCGTTTTTCCAGTTCCTTTAGGGAGGTTGGTAGAAGTACGAACCATTTGGTCAGATTTTCTGGGATCAACACCAAGATTCACACTTATGTCCACGCTTTCTTTAAATTTTGAACTGGCAAATTCTTTCAAAACACCTATGGCTTCTGCAGCATTATAAAGATAATTTTGCTTTACCACTTCTCTTATTTTACTTTGTTTTTTGCTTAACCTAGACATCACAACCCCTTATTCCAAACCTTCAACGTCGATTCCCATGCTTCTGGCTGTTCCAGCAATGCTGTTTACAGCGGCAGCCAATGTACTTGCCGTCAAATCGGGCTCCTTGATTTTGGCAATTTCCTCGAGTTGTTGTCGTTTCAGTGTAGCCACTTTTTTAGTATTGGGATTTCCGCTTCCGCTTTGTATTCCCGCTGCCTTTTTAAGTAGTACTGACGCCGGCGGTGTTTTAGTAATAAAGGTAAAACTACGATCGCTATATACCGTAATGACAACAGGCGTAGGTAAACCTTGCTCCAAATTCTGAGTTGCGGCATTAAACGCTTTACAGAATTCCATGATATTCACACCACGCTGTCCTAAAGCTGGACCAACAGGCGGACTGGGATTGGCTTTACCTGCAGGTATTTGTAATTTGATATATGCTTCTACTTTTTTAGCCATGATGACTCCAATTTTGGGTATAGCGCCGTAGATATCAGGTTTAATTACCTGTATCCATTACATCGGCTCCCCGGTTACTAACAAATTTTAACTATGTTTTTTCGACCTGACTGAATTCCAGTTCGACAGGAGTTGAGCGACCAAATATCAGAACAGCAACTCTTAAGCGGCTTTTCTCATAATTGACCTCTTCCACAACACCATTAAAGTCTACGAACGGTCCTTCCTTGACTCTAACAACCTCGCCTGGCTCAAACAAAATCTTGGGCCTTGGCTTGGTGACACCATCCTCAACTCTTTGCAATATGGCTTGTGCTTCCTTATCAGAAATAGGCGTGGGTGTCTGGCTTGTTCCCCCAATAAACCCCAGCACTCTGGGAATAGCCCTAATCATATGCCAGGTTTCATCATCCATGACCATATTAACCAGCACGTAGCCCGGAAAAAATTTCCGGGTACTTTTTCTTTTTTGGCCGGCACGCATTTCCACAACTTCTTCAGAAGGCACGACAACTTCACCGATTCTATCAAGTAATTGATGATGTTCGGCTCGGGTTTTTATTTCCCTCATCACGAAATTTTCGTATCCTGAATAGGCATGGACAACATACCATTGTTTTGATTTTGGCTCTTCCACCTTGCTCTCAACCTAAATGTGTTATTTTAGCTATGACCCATGTCATTCCGGAATCAACCCCCCACAGTATAAAACCTGTCACAGCCACCATGATCATTACGATGGAGGTGGTTTGTACCGTTTCTTGCCTGCTAGGCCATACAACTTTCTGTAACTCTACCTTTGCTTCTGTTGCAAATTGATATACCTGTTGTCCTTTAGCTGTAAAATATCCAACTATCAAACTTGCTATCAGCCACCCTATCCATATAATGGCAATGACCGGTGTTGAAAACTTTAAATAATAAGTTCCATAAAAAGCAGCCGCCGTGATTAAGGCTATACCTAACCAGAGCAGCACTTCTTTTGCATTGTTGACCGATTTACTAGTATTTTTCATAATGTTTTGTTAGTTGGCAGGCCAGGAGGGAATCGAACCCCCAACCTGCGGTTTTGGAGACCGCCGCTCTGCCAATTGAGCTACTGGCCTAAACTTAACATAAAACAAGTGTGAATACGTTACGGTATTCACACCCTTTCATCCTTTACTCGATGATTTTAGCTACGACGCCGGCACCAACAGTGCGGCCACCCTCACGAATCGCAAAACGCAATCCTTCATCCATCGCAATTGGAGCATGCAGGTTTATGGTCATCTGCACATTGTCTCCAGGCATAACCATCTCAACACCTTGCGGCAAATCACAAGAGCCGGTTACGTCCGTCGTCCTGAAATAAAACTGCGGTCTGTAGCCATTGAAAAACGGGGTATGTCGTCCGCCTTCATCCTTGGACAACACATATACTTCCGCTTCAAACTTCGTATGCGGCTTGATGGTACCGGGCTTTGCCAATACCTGTCCACGCTCAACTTCATCTCGTTTCGTGCCGCGTAACAACACACCAACGTTATCACCCGCACGGCCTTCATCAAGAAGCTTGCGGAACATCTCAACTCCCGTACAGGTCGTCTTCTGTGTATCGCGTATACCTACAATCTCCACTTCCTCGCCTACCTTGACGATTCCGCTTTCAACCCGACCCGTTACCACTGTTCCCCGTCCGGATATTGAAAACACGTCTTCAATCGGCAACAGGAAGCTTTTATCTATATTTCGTACCGGCTCAGGGATGTATGAGTCCATAGTCTCTACCAGCTTCTCTATCGCCGGGACGCCTATCTCACTCGTATCTCCTTCCAGCGCCTTCAGCGCAGAACCTACAACGATCGGTATGTCATCACCAGGAAACTCGTAACTGCTCAACAGATCCCTGACTTCCATCTCAACCAGTTCCAGCAACTCGGCGTCATCTACCATGTCCGCCTTGTTTAAAAACACAACTATGTATGGAACACCAACCTGACGCGACAACAATATATGTTCCCTCGTCTGTGGCATAGGACCATCCGCAGCCGATACCACCAGTATCGCTCCGTCCATCTGCGCCGCTCCAGTAATCATGTTCTTCACATAATCCGCGTGCCCAGGACAATCCACATGCGCATAGTGACGGTTCGTTGACTCGTACTCCACGTGCGCTGTCGATATCGTAATCCCTCTTTCTTTTTCTTCCGGCGCAGCATCAATTTGATCGTATGCTTTCGCTGTACCACCGAACTTCTTCGCCATAATCGTCGTAATTGCTGCCGTCAACGTCGTCTTGCCATGGTCTACGTGACCAATCGTGCCTACGTTTACGTGTGGCTTCTTACGTTCAAATTTTTCCTTCGCCATCGGAAAATCTCCCCTTATAAATGTTCATAATTTTGGTGCCCACAACTGGACTCGAACCAGCGACCTCTTCCTTACCAAGGAAGTGCTCTACCGCCTGAGCTATGTGGGCCTAAAGCTACAGACCGGAATAACATCCATGACAAATTACAAACCTGGAGCGGGTGATGGGAATCGAACCCACACTATCAGCTTGGAAGGCTGAAGTTCTACCATTGAACTACACCCGCTTGTCGTTTCTTCAAACTGGTGGAGGGGGAAGGATTCGAACCTTCGAAGGCTGAGCCGTCAGATTTACAGTCTGATCCCTTTGACCGCTCGGGAACCCCTCCAAAAAGAACGCCATTTTCATTCAGACAACCACTAAAGTCAAGTGCTTTAGTAGTATATAGACTTGATTTAGGTGGTGCTGGCACCAGGAATCGAACCCGGGACCTACTGATTACAAGTCAGTTGCTCTACCAACTGAGCTACGCCAGCAAAATTTATGTCCGGACATGATAACATTCGAACATATTGCCATTATAACAATGGACTTTTGAAATAAAGCCCTGGCGATGACCTACTTTCACATGGGGAGACCCCACACTATCATCGGCGTACGTGCGTTTCACTTCTGAGTTCGAGATGGAATCAGGTGGTTCCACACGGCTATAATCGCCAGGAAAACGGTTATCCTGAGTCGTAACCCTGTTTCTTCTTCAGGGCACACCACAGGCTGGTAAAGAGATATTCGGTAACACAATCGTTCTTGCTTCTTTTCGTATCTTTCGTATCAATAACCCGAAGTCATTCAGGTTATATGGTCAAGACAATCAGCCAATTAGTACGAGTTAGCTTCACGCATTACTACGCTTCCACACCTCGCCTATCAACGTCGTAGTCTTCAACGGGCTTCATGGGAAAACTCATCTTGAGGGAGGCTTCCCGCTTAGATGCTTTCAGCGGTTATCCCGTCCGAACTTAGCTACCCGGCAATGCAACTGGCGTCACAACCGGTACACCAGAGGTTCGTCCACTCCGGTCCTCTCGTACTAGGAGCAGCTCCTCTCAATTTTCCTACGCCCACGGCAGATAGGGACCGAACTGTCTCACGACGTTCTAAACCCAGCTCGCGTACCACTTTAAATGGCGAACAGCCATACCCTTGGGACCTGCTTCAGCCCCAGGATGTGATGAGCCGACATCGAGGTGCCAAACACCGCCGTCGATATGAACTCTTGGGCGGTATCAGCCTGTTATCCCCGGAGTACCTTTTATCCGTTGAGCGATGGCCCTTCCATTCAGAACCACCGGATCACTAAGACCTACTTTCGTACCTGCTCGACCCGTCAGTCTCGCAGTCAAGCACCCTTTTGCCTTTACACTCTTGGTACGATGTCCGACCGTACCGAGGGTACCTTTGTGCTCCTCCGTTACTCTTTGGGAGGAGACCGCCCCAGTCAAACTACCCATCATACACTGTCCTCATCCGGGATTACCGGACCAAGTTAGAACCTCAATAATAACAGGGTGGTATTTCAAGGTCGGCTCCATACAAACTAGCGTTTATACTTCTTAGCCTCCCACCTATCCTACACAGTTATCATCAAAGTCCAGTGCAAAACTGTAGTAAAGGTTCACGGGGTCTTTCCGTCTAGCCGCGGGTACACTGCATCTTCACAGCGATTTCAATTTCACTGAGTCTCGGGTGGAGACAGTGTGGCCATCGTTACGCCATTCGTGCAGGTCGGAACTTACCCGACAAGGAATTTCGCTACCTTAGGACCGTTATAGTTACGGCCGCCGTTTACCGGGGCTTCGATCAAGAGCTTCTCCGAAGATAACCCCATCAATTAACCTTCCGGCACCGGGCAGGCGTCACACCCTATACGTCTTCTTACGAATTTGCAGAGTGCTGTGTTTTTAATAAACAGTCGCAGCCACCTGGTCTCTGCGGCCCTCACCAGCTTCATTATGTAAAACAACTAACCAGCAAGGGCGTACCTTCTCCCGAAGTTACGGTACCATTTTGCCTAGTTCCTTCACCCGAGTTCTCTCAAGCGCCTTAGTATTCTCTACCTGTCCACCTGTGTCGGTTTCCGGTACGGTTCTCTATAAGTTATGGCTAGCAGCTTTTCCTGGAAGCGGGGCATCAATGACT
>NZ_LT906457.1:342500-400000 GCF_900186965.1 Legionella spiritensis | reverse complement strand
AAAATTTTGCTCGCAGAACCTGCTAATTCGGCACAACAAAAAAATGTATAAAAATCGTAATTACAATAACCAGAATGAACAGAATTCCCCAGGATGACAGTAGTAAAGGCGAAACATGGCTCATCGACCTAATGCCTCTTTAAACAAGCCGGCAAGGCCCTCGAAACTGCTGGCACTGATAGCTTTGGTTATTGCCTTTGCTTTGCCTTTTATACTGGTAAAATCGTTTTCCCATAAACAACACTCGAAATTCACCAGCCGGACATTGGCCTTACCCAAAACCAACGATAAAAGTGATGAGCGGGAATCCGGGTTCAACCATTCTGAAGAACCGATGGAGGAAGCACCGGTCGAGGCCATAGAGGCGACGCCCTCCCCGTCTACAGATAAAGAAGTTACATCCGCGCGCAACGGTTCAGTAATACCATCGACAGCAAATACGGAGAAGTCGGAAAAGAACTGGGAAATTATCAAAACAAAATCCGGCGACTCGTTAGCGAGTGTTTTCAATCGCCTGGGTTTAAGCGCCAAAACACTCAACGATATTCTTAAAGACAACCCTCACGCCACCGTACTATCCAAATTGAAACCCAATCAGGAAATACAATTTCTAGTAGCCCGGCAAACGCTTGAAAAAATGATTTTACCCTTGACCAGCACCCAGTTTCTTGTGGTCTATCGCAATGGCGAACACTATAAAAGCAAAATCAACACGCGAAAAATGAACAGCCATAATCATTTTGTAACAGCCACCGTGGCCGGATCTCTATATGGTACGGCAAAGCGTCATAACATTCCCTATAAACTTATTCGACAAATGGAAGAGATTTTCAACTGGGAAATCAACTTTTCCCGAGATATCCGGGCCGGAGACCAATTTACTATCCTCTATAAAGCGTTTTATATTGAGGACAAACTGGTTGGAACCGGAGACATTCTTGCCGTATCATACAAGAATCATGGCCACGTATTTCAGGCAGTCCGACATACCAGTCGCAATGGCCAGACGGATTATTACACACCGCAAGGCACCAGCCTGAAAAAAGCCTTCAATCGTTACCCTGTCCGGTTCAGTCATATTAGTTCAACATTCAACCTGTCCCGCTACCATCCCGTCCTTCATTATCGCAGGGCTCACCGAGGCGTCGATCTGGCAGCCAGAATCGGTACGCCCATTACAGCCACGGGTGACGGACGGATTGCTATAATTGGCCGCCAAAACGGCTATGGCAATATGATTAAAATTACCCATAATAAAACCTACAGCACCATTTATGGACACATGTTGAAATTTCAAAAGGGATTATCCAAAGGAGATTTCGTAAAAAGAGGGCAGGTGATTGGCTACGTGGGGCAATCCGGTCTTGCCAACGGTCCGCACTGTCATTATGAATTTCGTATTAATGATCAACCGAAAAATCCTACCACCATCCCTTTACCCCAGGGCGAATCCGTCCCTGGCAAGGAAATGGCAACGTTCAAGGCCAATACCAATACACTGCTGGCTCAATTAAAACTTTTTGAAGAAGGCAATCTGGCCAGTAAGTCCGTAGAAAATAAACGCAAAAACGGCTAGCTGTTCCGTGAACGAAGCCTAAAGAAACAAATAGCGGCACACGGTCACACTGGCAATGATTCCTGCCAGATCAGCCAGCAATCCCGCCGGAATAGCGTGACGTGTCCGCTTGATGCCAACGGCACCAAAATAAACCGCAATGACATAAAAAGTGGTTTCAGTACTGCCCATCATGGTCGCCGCCGTTTTTGAAATAAAGGAATTTCCGCCATTTTCATTAATCAATTCAGCCATTAATCCCGTTGCCGCCGTTCCGGAAAAAGGCCTGACCAATGCCAGAGGCACCAATTCGGACGGCATCCCGAGTGCTGATAATATCGGAGCAAGAATATGATTCATCAACTCAAAAAAACCGGAAGCACGCAACATCCCGATGGCAACCATCATGGCAATCAAATAGGGAATAATATTAACGCTGGTTTCAAATCCTTGCTTGGCGCCGGATACAAACGCATCAAATACGTTAATTCTGCGAAACGCCCCATAAAGTGGAATCCCCACAACAAAACCCAGTAAAATCCAGTTTGAAATATGATTAGCTATCTCGGTCATATGCTTTTTACCTCTTTCAGCCGATAAGCCGGAAGCTTGGCCAACTGCTTGACGGCAGTCACACCGACCACCGTAGACGCTACCGTAGCGACCAGGGAACTGAAAATAACACTGCTGGGATGAAGAGCGCCATTGGCAGCTAGAAACGCAATCGCAGTGGCTGGAATTAATTGAATACTGGACGTATTTATAGCCAGAAAAGTACACATGGCATCACTGGCCTGTTCTGCGTTGGCATTGAGACGTTGCAACTCTTTCATTGCCTGCAAGCCAAAAGGCGTCGCGGCATTGCCCAATCCGAGCATATTGGCCGCCATATTCATAATCATGGAACCCATAGCCGGATCATCAACGGGAACATCAGGAAACAAGGGGCGCATCACCGGCCTGAGCAAACGGGCAAGCCGGGTGATCAGGCCAGACTCGGACGCGATGGCCATAATGCCTAACCATAACGCCATAATTCCGGTCAATCCCAGGGCAATTTCAAATCCAAGTTTTGCCGAATCCGTGACGGCATGAACCACATTATCCAGACGTCCCTGAATAACACCCACAACAACAGACAGCAGAATCATACCCAGCCATATCGCGTTAAGCATTCTTGTACCTCGGCTGTAATACAGGTTAAAATTTTCTTACAATAATACTGAGAAAACAATATGTCTTCACTTCATCTGCGTACGGTCGGTATTGGCCTTCTGATTTGTTTTATCGGTTTGAATCATGCCGGGCAAACCAGTGAACAACAAGCCGACACCACGCTCAAATCACTATATCATAGTATCAATAACATACCGAATCATGATATGTCAGCACGGCTGGAGGTTATTAGCGCTCAATTCCTTGGCAAACCTTATCTTCTCGGCGCGCTGGGTGAAGGGAAAAACGCGCGCTATGATCAATCGCCACGTTACCGGACAGACGCGTTCGACTGTGAAACATTTGTAACCACCATCCTGGCCATCGCGCTGGCGGATAACTCCCTGACGTTTCAACATTGCCTGCGTCAGTTACGCTACAACCAAGGACAATGCCGGTTTCTGCAGCGAAATCACTTTACCGGTCTTGACTGGAATCAAAACAATCAAAAACAAGGCTTTGTCAAAGACATAACGATGTCTATCACTGATGCAAATCAAAACATTGTCGCCCAAACAGCAAGCGCCCTGATTGACAAACCATCCTGGTATCAGCATTTTACAACAGACAACGTAAAACTGGCAAAACCTGATCATAAAGAGCAAATGAAACGACTGACGGAACTTAAAAAGAAGGGAAACACCCTGCCACGCACCCGATCTACCCTGCCTTATTTGCCGTTACGTGTTTTATTTAATAAAAAAGGACAAGCCAATCAACATCTTTTTTCCCGAATCCCCAATGGAGCCATCATTGAAATTGTCCGCCCGAACTGGGATTTAACTCGCCAGATAGGAACTCACCTGAATGTCTCGCACCTGGGATTCGTATTTCGAAAAAACGACAGCCTGATATTCCGGCATGCTTCCTCTCAAAGTGACGGGGTCGTCGATGTTTCATTGATTGATTATTTGAGAAACGCACTGACCAGCCCCACTATTAAGGGCATCAATGTCCAGATAGTAGTGCCGAAAAAGCCATTGAGCGGTGACTGCAAGCCTCTCCGCAGAATATCCCGGCTACCTGTTTCTAAACAACAATGACAAGTGTGCCGTTATATCTGACAATACGTTCCAATAGCTATGGTACGGTTATAAGGTAAATTATAAAATTCGATATTCAAATTGACCGAATAATTACGCATGAGAAACGCAAACAATTTCTCTTGCCAGAAAAACATCAATGTGCTTTTTTCCCTGGATGCCATGATATTGGGAATTTCAACCATATAGGTGGCAGAGTCAACATTGACCTTGAAAGGCAACAATTTTTTTTCATTCAACAACTGCAAAGCGTCAGGAATTGAAATATTATCCATAAACCCATAGCGCAGCGTCACTTTATAAAAGGTATCATCCAGTTTGGTAACTTTATAACGATGATTTTGATAAATATGCGGTTTGTTTCTCACTGTGTAATTAACAATCAGAATATTCTCGGGAACAGCAAGGCTTAATTTGAGAAAATGCAGAAAACTTCCTCCACTTCGATCATAGATATCGGTAATGAAAATAGCGGTAAGTCCCGGTAACTGGTTCAACGTTTTATAATGCAACTGCTTGACAATTTTAGAAATATCTTCTTTTTGCAAATAATAGTTCTTTTTCAGGTACCGCAAGCCATTACGCCATGTGTACATAATAAAGGCGACGAAAAGCGCAAAACAAATCGGAACCCATCCTCCCGTCAAAAATTTGTGTGAATTGGCAGTCAGAAAAATCAAGTCAACCAATATCAGCCCCGAGAAAACAAGAATAACCTGCCATAACGACCAGCGCCAGATCTTACGTGCGGCATAAGCCACCATTACAGTGACCATCAGCATAT
This sequence comes from Legionella spiritensis, assembly GCF_900186965.1. NCBI lineage: Bacteria > Pseudomonadati > Pseudomonadota > Gammaproteobacteria > Legionellales > Legionellaceae > Legionella > Legionella spiritensis. The sequence continues at coordinate 395,403 of NZ_LT906457.1, read as the reverse complement.
CCATATTCACCGCAATACCATAAGCATGCGCCAGACCGGATGAGTTTTTAAAGGTAAAAATAAGCACAAGCGTTCCGATTAAAAGAAACAAATTCACCTGTGGAATATAGATTTGCCCGACGTATTTCCTGGAAGTCTGGATAATGGGAAGCCGAGGATACAAACCCAGCAGCACGGCTTGTCTTGTTAATGAGAACGTAGCGGAAATCATCGCCTGGGACGCGATAATCGTAGCCATGGTTGAAATAATCAAGAGCGGTATAAAAAACCCGGGTGGGGCCAGCTTGTAAAAAGGATTGACAATATTCTCCGGATGCAGCAGCAAATTGGCACATTGTCCAAAATAATTCAGCAACAAACCCGGTAATGCAATAAAAAACCAACTATATCGGATGGGATTTTTTCCAAAGTGACCGATGTCCGCATACAAAGCCTCGCCTCCGGTCACAACCAGAAATACGCCCCCTAATAAAAAAAAGCCTTTTAAACCATTTTCACGAAAAAATTCAAACGCGTAATAGGGATGGATCGCTTTCAAAACCATGGGGTTGGCAATAATCTGTATCAACCCAAGTAGGCCAATGGTGAGAAACCAGACGATCAAAACCGGACCAAACGCAATACCTATTTTCCCGGTACCTTTCGATTGCACCAGAAACAGGCATAATATAATGCCGCACGACAAGGGGATCACGAATTTTTCAAAATGAGGTGAAAGAACCTCCAACCCCTCAATAGCGCTGGTCACCGAAATGGCGGGGGTTAACATGCCGTCGCCGATTAACAGTCCCGCGCCAAAAATAGCGCATAAATACAATAAAGATTCATATCGTGTTTTTTTTTGCTTCAATAAAGCCAGCAAGGCAAGTATCCCGCCCTGACCCTCATTATCCGCACGAAATATCACCACCAGGTATTTCAATGAAATAACAATGACCAAAGACCAGAAAACAAGGGATAATACCCCAAGCACATCCACCACATTAATAGGCAATCCCCATAATGTCTCACGTATCGCATAGAGCGGGCTGGTTCCGATATCACCAAACACCACGCCCAGGGAAGCGATTATCAATCCCGGGGAAATTTTTTTGCCTTCCATTCCAAACGACCATCCTGTGAATCTATTCCTCACTATAGCGAATCAACGACCTGTTTCGTACCCCCAAAAACTATAAAATATCATTTTTGTTCGGACGTGCCGGATTGCGAAATGGGAACGGATGCTTAATAATGGAAAAATGCACATAAACAGGAGTAGGAATGGCAACCAAATACGCTGCTCGACATCTGGCGTTAACAGGTTTGTTGTCACTGTCTTTGAGCGGCTGTTATCATCCGCCTTTCAATAACTTTAAACCATACAACTCCATGCCCAAAGACGCGGCTAAAGGAGCTGGAATCGGCGCCATCGTGGGTGTTGTCGCCAGTCATGCCAGTTCCGGCTTTATTCCGGGCGGGGCCATCGCAGGCGGCGTTGTCGGTTCCATGGTCAGCCTTTATAAAGACAGCAAACCGAGTTTGATCCGGGAACTGGAAAAGGCGGACATTCAATTTGTTGAATATGGCGACACAATGACCTTAATTGTGCCAACAGACCGCTATTTTTTGTTTAATACACCGGAATTAAATGATATTTGTTATCCGGCTCTGGTCAATATTATCAAACTATTACGTCTATATCCGCGCAGCCCTATTTATGTTGCCGGTTTTACTGATAACATTGGTTCCCGTAAAAGCAAACAACTGATGTCGCAGGCACGGGCTGAAGCCATGCTTACTTTTCTATGGGCTAATGGCGTCGCAGCCCGAAGGCTTACCGCCGAAGGTTACGGCGACAAGAACACGATTGGGGACAATAGCATCATTCACGGAAGTGCTTATAACCGTCGTTTGGAAATACAATGGTTTAGTGGATCATTGACCCCGGCAGCTCCCCCTCTTGCGATGGCGGGCTGGAAAAAATAACAACAGCGGGTTTCGTCCCGATTTGATTCAGAAAAATCAAGGCTTCAAGGATGCGAATTGCTTGTTTTATCTATGAAACAAAGAAGACGAGGCTCTGTTGACATCCTGTTTAACCTGGTATTTAACTGATGAAATCAAGATTTATAGGCGGCATTCTTCTTATCGTTGGAACCTCCATCGGCGCCGGTATGCTGGCACTTCCCGTAGCCAATGCCGCGACAGGGTTTTGGCAATCTTCCCTGTTTCTTCTCCTTTGCTGGGCAATCATGACCATGGGTGCCTTATATATTGTCGAAGCCAACCTGTACCTGCCTCCCGGCAAACACATGGTTTCCATGGCCGCATCCACATTGGGGGCACCCGGTTTGCTGCTTGCCTGGTTAAGCTATCTTTTTTTACTTTACACCCTGTTATCCGCCTATATTTCCGGAGGCGCCGACGTATTTGGCAGTCTGTTCGCGAAAGCAGGAATTCCTGTGGACGAATGGGTGGCGAGCACCTTGTTCACCCTGATATTCGGGCTGGTGGTTTATGGTGGAATAAGACGTGTTGATTTACTTAATCGCGGTTTGATGTTTGGCAAACTGGCCGCATACCTTATTCTGGTTATCTTGATCGCGCCTCATATCGAATTCCATCATTACGCAGGCGGCCATATTCGATACATAGCCGGTACCGTGATGATTTTAATTACCTCATTCGGCTTCGCCATCATTGTTCCCAACCTGCGCGACTATTTTAACGATGATATTAAAACATTAAAACGTGTCGTCCTGATCGGTTCGTTCATTCCGCTTCTTTGTTATCTTGCCTGGGATGCCGTTATTCTTGGCTCCCTGCCTGCTCAAGGTGAGGACGGGCTTGCAGCCCTTCTGCACGATGAACACACTACGAGTTCCCTGGCAAACATATTGGCCACAACCGTGAACAGCATGTTTATTAATTCACTGTTTAATTTTTTTACTTCCATTTGCATGCTGACGGCGTTTCTAGGCGTTGCACTTTGTCTGATCAGTTTTCTCGCCGATGGCTTACGTGCCGAACAACGCGGCAAACAGGGAGCAGGATTATTTGTCCTGACCTTTGTTCCTCCATTACTTATCGTGCTTTTCTATCCGGGCGCCTATATCTACGCCTTGAATTACGCAGGCATTTTTTGTGTCATTTTATTACTTATACTCCCGGCGCTTATGGTGTTGTTTGGCCGAAAAAAATTTACGCCCCGTTATCAGGTACCCGGTGGGCAATGGGGGCCGCTTATCGTTATCGGGCTTTCAATCCTGCTGCTGCTTAATGCCCTGGGACAATTAATTGGTGTTTTTTAGGACTGCGGTGTTCCTGGCCACAACGTTTTTATAAAAATAGTCCGGAACAAAAAAACACAGTAATTTTATTGACTTTTATGAATAGATTCATTAAGATATTGTAATTAATTTATCCATAATGGACTATAAATTGTCAAATTCCAGATTCATAGGCGGGATACTCCTGATTGTCGGCACCTCAATTGGCGGAGGAATGCTTGCTCTGCCTGTATCTACAGCGGAAGCGGGTTTTGTCAATTCGATTTTCTTTCTAATCCTGTGCTGGTTCATTATGACCATTGGAGCCATGCTGATCCTGGAAGTTAATTTACGATTACCCGCCGGCAGCAATATGGTTTCCATGGCCAAGTCTACCCTGGGTCTGCCAGGTCAGATTATTGCCTGGATCACTTATCTTTTTTTACTATATACTTTGCTGGCCGCATATATTTCAGGCGGCAGTGACGTATTGAACGGTCTATTTAATAGAATACATCTGACCTTGCCAAGCTGGCTTACGTCGCTGGTATTTACCGCAATATTCGGCCTTGTTGTCTACACCGGCATTCGCGCGGTTGATTATGTCAATCGCGGGTTGATGTTTGGCAAGCTTGGTATATACCTGCTTTTGGTCGCTGTTATCAGTCCACATATAGATGTTCATATTCTTTCCGGCGGCTCCATGCGAGCCATTACAGGCAGCCTGATGATCTTAATCACATCATTTGGTTTTGCCTCCATCGTACCGAGTTTAAGAGAATATTTTAATGATGACATCAAAACACTTCGTAAAGTTATTCTGTTTGGATCATTAATCCCTCTTACCTGCTATATCCTTTGGGACGCCGTGATTATGGGTGTGGTAGAACGAAACGGCGCACAGGGCTTGATTGCCTTGACGACAACGGAACATACAACCAGCGGACTAACAGACTCCTTAAATAACGCGTTGGGGAATCAATTTATCACCGGTTTTTTCAGTTTCTTTACCTCGATTTGCATGGTGACCGCATTTCTCGGTGTTTCTATTGGTTTGTTCGATTTTCTTGCCGATGGTTTAAAACTGAAAAAAACCGGAATTCAGGGCAAATGGACCTTTGCATTAACCTTTCTGCCGCCGTTGGCCGTTGTTTTATTTAACCCCGGCATTTATCTGCATGCTTTATCCTATGCCGGTGTGTGTTGCTTGATTCTGTTGCTGCTGTTACCAGCCATCATGACCTGGCGTGCACGCCATACTCAACCTGATGGCGGTATAATTCTTGTTCCGGGTGGAAAAATCTTGCTATCGTCCGTCATTGTGGTTGCTATTTTTTTACTGATCATCGCCGTGCCTTAATTTGGATTTCTCAGGCGCGAACAAAATATATTTCTGAGCTAAAACACCCTCGCCAGGTTCTGTGCACTTATCCTGTAAATAATAACGCTCTGTAGCCGCTTAATAGAGGATGAGTCCATATCATTGGGATAACTGCCCCCTGGTACTTACCTCTTCTCCTGGCATAAATTGGAACATGAAACCCGCAATACGGCCGAAGGCCTCCTTACGGCTACCGGTCTTTTGAGCAAATTAATCGCAATTTGCAGCCGATAAAAGATAAGTGCGCGTAGCCTAAAGTTCGTCAGGGCTTTTGTCTTTAATCCCGGGCCATTGCAAATCCGCCTTTTTGATATAACCGGGGATATCCTTGGACCAGATTTTACTGACGCGCTGATTAAGGTTCAGATAAAGCTTTCCATCCACAATTTTCCAGGCCAACGGATCGCTGATAAATTTTTTGCCTACGCTAACACCAAACGCACAATAACCGCCGTATGCCGGCAGATATTTTTCAGGATTATCCTTAAACGCATTTTTATTCTCTGAATTGGCGAAAATATAAGCCGCACCCTTATAATATACGGGATAATCACCATTACCACGCACCGGGCCGCCCTGTTGATGGTAAGAGACCAGATCATATCCCTGATCCGCTACCGTACTGACTGCAGTACTCGTAGAAGCCGCCATGGCCGGCACTAAAAATAACGCCGTTAACAATGACAGTACAAAAATATTGATACGTTTCATAAATACAATCCTTTTTTTGAATAAATCCAGTAAACCGTTGCTGAACTTGAACAATCAGCCCTGAACTATCAGATAGACTATCCGCCACTCCTATTTAATGATAGTCGTCTTTTTTAGCCTTTCAAGCACGACATCATAAAGTTCTTGAACCACACATACGTTGCTCATAGGCCATGGGCAACCGGCTAAAAATAAATACCTATAAATTGGGGAGTAACCGACCGATCAATCCGATGAAAAACAAAATACAAATTGTTTCATATAATTAAGTTATTGGCGGGAAATAATAAGGTTTCCCTGACTTCATATAATTTGTAAAGGAATACAACGTATAATGGCAGCTAAACGATCGAATCTATATTTATTCACTTTTCTCAGCATTTTTTTTACGCTTTTTATTGTAGGCGCCGTACTGTCCCCCTTGTTTTTGGACAAAATACGTTCCACTTACCTGGCCATGAATGAAGACGTTAACAGGCGGCAGGCAAAAATTATTTCTGACATCATTGCTAGCTTGCTGGAACGAGGCGAAAATCAAAAAGCCATTATATCGGCCGTTCAGTCCTCTTTGGCACACACCGAAATGGATCGAGGCTATCTGTGTCTTGTTGATGAAAAATCAGGTCTTTTTGTTGCTCATCCCATCAAAAAATATATTGGTAAAAAATCCAGCTCCTTTTATAAATTCCTGCTGAAAAACAATCAACAGGAATCGGCTGATTCCAGGCAGGAAAACGCAAAGGATATAAGTGGTATTATGACTTTCTCAGGAGGGCGAACGGAATTAATCAACTCATTTCAAGTCCCGGACACGAGTTTACGAGTGTTTTCACACGACAATATAAACAGGCTCAACACGGAAATTTCCAAACTTGAAAAAGCCTTTATCATTATCTTTATTTTACTAGGCTTTATTGTCGCTTTTCCGGCTTCCTATGCCGCACTGAAGGTAAGTCGGCGCTATGAAAAAGCCATCGAAATGGAACAAGCCCGATCCGAGAAATTACTGCTTAATATTTTACCCTTCAGTATCGCACAACGTTTGAAAGCGGAAGAAACCAATATTGCCAACCGCTACGAAGACGTTTCCGTACTATTCATAGATATGGTTGACTTTACACCATTGGCTGCGACAATGAGTCCGGAAAAACTGGTTGAGTTGCTCAATGATATATTTTCCAGATTCGATGCCATATCAAAGAAGCATGGATTGGAGAAAATCAAAACCATTGGCGATGCCTATATGGTTGCCGGAGGTATTCCGGAATTCAAACCGGATCATTTACAATCCTGTGTTCATGCCAGCCTGGAAATGCTGGATTTGGTAAAAACGCATTATTATAGCAAGCATAAAGTAAATATCCGCATCGGCCTGCATACCGGTCCGTTAATCGCCGGTGTCATTGGAACCTATAAATTTACTTATGATCTTTGGGGAGAAACGGTCAACATTGCCTCCCGACTGGAGAGTACCTCATTACCGGGGAAAATTCATTGCTCGGAACCCGTCTATGAACGCATGAAAAAAGACTATACATTCACTTCGAGAGGCAAAATTTTATTGAAAGGGGTGGGAGAAACACCCACCTATTTCCTGGAAGCCGAAAGGCCGTCATAACACCGGAGGACAATAGCCCTGTAGTGACGTCCTGGCCGTTTGTACTAACATCCTGGAGATGTTGATGACTCATTTTTTTTCAAGAAAAAAATTCCGTCATTTCATCGCTCATCTCTTTGCTTAAGATATCCTCGACCCGCAAAAATTCCACCCAGTAAGTCTGCAAAGCCAACAAAGCTTTATATCCAGCTTCCAGGTTGTGCTCTAAAATGCGATCGATGGTTTTTACCAGCTGTGGTTCCTGGGATTTTGATGTGTGCTGTATCGGCTTGGTCAAGTCATTCTGCATTTTTGCAAACGTACGCTCAAAACAATCCACCGTTATCTTTGGCACAGGTAAATTACCGTCAAATATCCTGTGATCTGCACTGATGGAAACCGGCATGATATCCTGAGGCTCAAACGAGTTGGTTTTTTTGTTCCAAACCGGTCTGCGCTCAACCTCCAGCAAGGTGAATTTTATAGCCTCGTTAACGCGCAACGGCGACTTGGTTTGACTATACCCGCAAAAACCAATATTACTCAATGAAACCACGGAATTACCAGGCATGGGATAGTCATACAAATCGTTGGCGAAGTCATAGAGCATATTATCAATGATCGTTTTCAAATGAGGATGCTGTGTTTCAAGTAGTTCACGTTTTTTGTAGCAATACACCATCATTTTCATAACATTGCGGATCCGCGCTGACAATTCCGGCAGGCTGTTTAAATGGCAGTTTTCAAAGACAATGGTGCCAATATGATCGCCACAATCCGGCAATTTAACGATGAGTCCAACATACGACTCTTTGCTCTGATACAGTGTTTTGTGATTTAGAAAAGAGCGAAAAGACGCGGTTTCACTTATGCCCAGACTGATTGCCTGCATCATCAGAATGGTTATCGTTTCAGGCGGAAATTTTTTACCGAAAAAATCGATACAACTGATGTTCATATTAAATTCACCGACCATGGTCGGATCGGACGGGTTGTCCCATTGAGTCATAAACACCTTACGAATAGGTGTCATTTCTATCTCATGATTCGATTCCGCGTATCGTTGAATTTTAGGAAATAATTCGCCACTGACTTTCATAAAAAGATTCCAGTGTTCACTGGGCTTCAGATTGATTTTTTCAAGTTGCTGAACATGTTTTTTATGCAGCGACTGTAGAAAATCAATGGCACCATCAACCCCCAATAATGAATTTACTGAAAACATGTATTTATATTGCAGAAAAATATTGGTCAGTAACTGTTCCTCGAGATACGCCAGTTTGGGACGTACGTCATCGAGATCAGGTAAACCAATATCCTGATACAGATCCGCCTCACACACGTGGCGATGCTCGTCATTGATAATAGTATCGAAAACCTCGGGAGCAATTCCCTGACGTCTGAGACTGTAGAAAATTTCTTCTATCCAGCCTTCACCAATCAGGTTAAGCAGCATGACGGCAACTTTGGGACATTCTTCATTGCGGATAAAATTACATAGTATCTCAATACTATCGCTGTAAGCCGGGGGCTGGGCATAGGGCGAACATAACAAATACACAATTTTGGTAAAGACCAGGCCATGAAAAATTTCATCAAGAAACTGAACCCGCATGCGTTGCCGATGTTGGGGAGAGGACATTTTATCCTGGAATTTCAGCGGCACCTGAATGGCAAGCACCTCCAATTGTGCCAGCAAGGAAAAAGTATAAATATACATTAATTTATCTTTTTTCAATTCAAAAGGCAGACCGTTTTTAAACAATTCGTCCATTCGTGCCCGAATGAGATTTTTCTCATCAGCGGTAATCTGGTTCCATCCTTCCAAAATCCATTCTTCAGAACCCCATGACGGTCGAAGCAGCTCGTTAAGCTCATCCACTTGATACCCCTAATCATTATTGCTTCGGAATCATAACCAGAGCAAGGCAAGAGCGTCAACCATACTGACATTGTAAATACCTTGAAAAGGCAGTGATATTACTGAATAGATCGCATTATTAGCCTGATTCAAGCTCGCAATGACAGCTAAACATCCCTATTATCGCTGCGCGAAACAACATGTTAACAGAGCCTGGTACTATTTTAATCTGGTTTTGACCGGTTGCGATATACAAATTATTCTAAAATTGTCCACGTGCCGCGACTTGTTCGCGGGACGTAGACGTTTTTAAAAAATGAAACCTTTCTTGCAGAATTAAAAGAAAACGGGGCTAGCCATTTTGGTTGTATTGAGTAATACTTCCTTTCAAATGACGCACTACCTAATGATGAATAAAACAAAACCATTTTTAAAATGGGCAGGCGGTAAATTCCGCTGCCTGGAAACCATTCTGGCATCCTTGCCTCCTGGCAATCGATTGATTGAACCCTTTACCGGCTCAGGAGCAATATTCGTTAACTCTTCCTATCCTGATTATTTGCTGGCAGAGGGCAATCAGGAATTAATTAGTCTGTTTACTATATTAAAACAGGAAGGTTCGACATTTATTGATTTTTGTGCACGATATTTCTCGATGCAATATAATTGCGCCGAACAATATTACCGGCTGAGAGAGCAATTTAATCACTCGGCCGATCCACAGGAAAAGGCCGCGCTTTTTCTGTACTTAAACCGGCACGGCTATAACGGTTTATGCCGATTTAATAACAATGGCCGTTATAATGTCCCATTTGGACGTTACCACAAACCTTATTTCCCCCGGACTGAAATGACTTTTTTTCATCAAAAAAGCCAGCGTGCCCGTTTTCTCCATGCCGATTTTCGTGACACTTTCGCATTGGCCGTTCCCGGCGACGTCATATATTGCGATCCACCTTATGTCCCATTATCAGCCAGCGCCAATTTTTCATCCTATATTGATAAACGCTTTAACGAAGAGGACCAAATCGAACTGGCTCGATTGGCCATGTACTGGGCTAACAAAGGCATTACCGTCATCATATCCAACCATGATACGGATTTTACCAGGTATCATTATCGTCATGGCGAGATCACGTCGTTTCCGGTCAAACGATTGATTAGTTGCAAATCGAAACAACGCCACCCCGTTCAGGAACTGGTTGCGGTGTTTCGCTGACATTAATGTGACAACAGGCTGTTCATCAATTATAGGTCGATTTGGCGTCTTTCATGAAAAACGCCAGGATGATCACCAGCAGCAAGGATATAGGCAGTACGGAAAGCGCCAGTTGATAATCAACCTCGGTATAAACGTGCTCCCCGGCAATTAATTTGCTGTCTCCAAAGGTGTCGAGCAACTTGCCGACCAGAGGCTGAAAAATGACGCCTCCAAGCGTTACGATCATATTAACGGCGGCAAATACGGTGCCTGACAACTTGGCGCCACTGTTTTCCTTCCCCATGATGAATACAATAATTTCCGTAGCACTGAAAGCACCATAGAGAAACAGCAGAATATTTAATGAGGTGTAACTTAAACCGGGGTAATAGAGAATCAGACTGATACATACCAGACTGACAACGGCTCCGACGGTTAACGGTAATACCCTGCGGCCGCTAATATCAGACAGATACCCGGCAAGCGGTGCGCCCACAGCCCAGCCCAGAAACATTGCTGAGACGGATCGGGCGGCTTCTACTTTGGTCAAATGATGTGCCTGTTCCAGATAATTTTTACCCCAGAGCTCTCCGAAAACAGACAACGATGTGTATAAACACGCTCCAACAAAGCCAATTAGCCAAACCTGGGGAGACAGGAGTACAAAACGGACATTGGCAAAAAAAGCGGGGAGCGGTATTTTTCGGCCATGACGACCTTCCGGCCCGTCTCGCACAACAAAAAAGGTCACAATGCTTAAAACTATTCCTATATTCACCATAAGCATCAGTACATCCATCAACCCCATACTGGCCGCCATGGTTGTAATTTTTACCTCGCCATAAACCAGTCCGATCATACCTAACGTTGTAATTAAACCGGCAAAAAGCGAAAAATAGCGCCCAGGCAACCACTGTAACGCCAGTGACAACACCCCCACAAATGCAAAAGACGAACCAAATCCAACCAGAAAGCGTCCGAGACAGGCTATCATCATGGAGGACGTAAAAGTAAACATCCATGAACCTACCGTACAACTGACGCAGGCAAACGTCAGCAACCGGCGCGGGCCATAGCGATCCATCAACATCCCGACCGGCATCTGCATGGGAGAGTAGGCAAAATAATAAAAAGCCGATAATTTGCCGAATGTGGTTGCGGAAATATGTCCGAAAGCGGCGCTTATTTCACTCTGTAACGCACCCGGTAAAATCCGCAGCACAAATTCATAGCAATAAAAAAAGGCGCCTACGGCACAAATCAGGCTTCCTAAAATAATCTGATTTTTACTAACTGATTTCATCATCGTGGATATCGGCATAAGTTTCTTTCAAAAAGTAGGTTAAAACGGCAGCAAGGATTATTCCCACAGGAATGATCGACAATGCGAATTGATAATCATGCGCCGAATACAATTGTTCCATTTTACTGGCAGACAAGGCCAATCGCTGAACATCCGAGATGTGTGAGAATGCACTAAAATCAACCAATCGGCCAACCAGCGGCTGCAACAGCAACGCGCCAAGCATCACAATCATATTGGTAATAGCCATGGCTGTCCCCCCCGCTTCACTGGGACTCAATTCTCTGCCAATAGCAAAAACAATACATTGCACACTATAAAATATGCCCAGAAGCAGAAGAAGGGCATTAATTGTAAGTTCCGGAATATTCGGAACATAGAGAATAATGGCAATGACAATGCTTGCCGCTATCGCACCGCACAAAATGGGAAGTTTACGTTTTTTTATTCTGTCTGAAATGAATCCCATGAGCGGTGCGCCTATGGTAAATCCCAAAAAAAGCAGCGAGTTGGCCAAATCGGCATTTTCCTGGGTTAACCCCTGGGCATATTTGAGGTAAGGAATACCCCAGCCTTCCGCAAATACGGTGGTAGGTAGGTAAACAAGGCAACCGATAAGGCCGTTGATCCAGATTTGGCCGTTACTGAGGATGATTCTCAAATCGCGCATACTTTGATGAAAACTGGTGATGGTTCCATGTTGACGCTGATAACTTTTACGATCACGTATACCCAGCCAGAGAACAACAGTCAGAATCACACCGAAAACAGCGGTTATATTGACCGTCTGCTGCCATCCGGAATGAATGACCATGATACCAAGCAAATTATCGCCAAGCATCGCACCAATCGTACCCAGAGCAGCCGCCATACCTGACACCATGGCCAGTTTGTCTTCAGGCAGCCAAATGGTTGCCAACTTCAATACACCGACAAACGCGAACGCAGATCCCATACCCACTAAAAAGCGACCGGTAGCGGCAACCCAGAACAGATCGGTTGCCGCGAAAAGAAACGTACCAATCACACAAATCAAACAAGCGATGGTCAGCATGATTCGCGGGCCATATCGATCCAGCAACACACCTACAGGAATTTGCATAAAATCATAAGCAACGTAATAAATGCCTAAAAGCAAACCAAAGCCGGTTGCGGACAGATTAAAATGCGCTCTGAGCGAGGGCTCCATAACACTGGGCGTTATTCTTAATAAATACTCATAGCTATAAAAAACCGCACCAAGACCACAAATTAACCAGGCCAAGATCAAATATCTACTATTTTTTTTAAGCAAAACAAACTCCTTAACTTATTGGTCAAGCACTAGAAAGCGTCGAATGATACGACTGGGTACGCTAGACCTTACTTACGCCACTCGCAATCGCAGCATTAGCCACAGCAAGGGATACCCGTTCTTTTAAACGGGGATCAATAGGTTTAGGGATAATATAATGCGGACCAAAATCCCAATTACTAACGCCAGGATAGTTGTCCTTTACGACCTGGGGAACCGGTTCAAGAACCAGTTGTCGGATGGCTTCCACTGCGGCAATCTGCATGGATTGATTGATGCATGTCGCGCGTACATCAAGCGCTCCTCGGAAGATGTAGGGGAAACAGAGAACATTATTGACTTGATTAGGATAGTCGCTACGTCCGGTAGCGATTATCAAATCATCACGGCATCGGTGAGCAAGTTCGGGGCTAATCTCGGGGTTGGGGTTGGACAAGGCAAAAATGACCGGTTTCGGGGCCATTAATCTTAATAATTTCTCATTGAGAAGATCCGGTTTGGCTACACCAATGAATACATCCGCATCCACCAGGGCATCGGCTAGCGTTCTCCGATCCGTGGTGCGGGCAAATGCGAATTTATAAGGATTTAAATCTTCACGCCCGGAATGAATCACACCCTTGCTATCGAGCAGCAGCATATTTTTCTTGTCAGCACCCAGGGCAACCAGCAAACGCATGGACGCTATGCCTGCGGCACCGGCACCAATACAGACAATCCGCACCTCGGAAAGTTTTTTCCCCTGCAAATCAAGGGCATTTAACAAACCTGAGGCAACGACTATCGCCGTTCCGTGCTGATCATCATGAAATACAGGTATATCAAGCTGTTCAATCAAAGCCTGTTCTATCTCGAAACATTCAGGCGCTTTGATATCTTCCAGATTAATACCGCCGAACGTCGGCGCAATACGTCTTGCCGTGGCAATAAATGCCTGGGCATTTTCCGCAGCCACTTCAATATCAAACACATCAATGTCAGCAAAACGCTTGAACAATACCGCCTTGCCTTCCATAACCGGTTTACTGGCCAGGGGGCCCATATCGCCAAGACCCAGCACCGCGGTACCATTTGTCATCACGGCAACCAGATTACCCTTGGCGGTATAGCGAAACACATCATCCGGATTTTCGGCAATGGCGAGAACAGGTGCGGCAACGCCTGGGGTATAGGCTAAAGATAAATCATCTTGTGAATTGGTAGATTTGGTTATCTGCACTGCCAGTTTCCCCGGATGCGGAAATTCATGATAATGCAATGCACGTTGCTTTAACTTATCTTTATCCAAAACACCTACTCTCTCGTTTATTAACACAGCGAAAAATCATATAGAAAAAAAATAAACATTAACAGATATTTTTGCAAAAAAAAGGCGCATTATTGATGCGCCTTTTTATTTTTCCTATAAAACCATAAACTTATATATTTATTATTCTTGAATAATGGAAAGACAATTATCGCTTCTTGTACCGATCGCGGAATTTCTGAACCCGGCCACCAGTATCCACCAATTTTTGTTTTCCGGTGTAGAACGGATGGCATTCCGAGCACACTTCAACGCTCAAATCCTTGCACAAGGTAGAACCTGTTTCAAAAGTGTTGCCACAGCTGCAGGTCACTTTAATTGTTTCATACTCAGGGTGAATTGCCGATTTCATAATACCACTCTCTATGTTTCTATAATAAGCATCGCCACCTGAACCAGGCCAGGCACCATACTCTACTGTAAATGACGCGCAAGGTTAACAGAAATGGGGCATCAAATCAATTTTTTCCCCCTGGCAATAACCTGCCCTCTTCAAAAAACGTCACCTTACCTGTTTTAATGTCATGCATACCGGCGACGATGCCAACTTTACCCTTGGCAATCAATTCGCTGATTATCGGGCTTTGTTCCCGTATTTGAGCCGCAGCCCGTAAAGCGTTATTTTTCGCTATTTCATTGAGTAACGCGTCGTGACCGCAATTATCTGTACCGGTCTCTTTTTGAGATTGCGCAATCACCGGTTTGATTTTATCAAGCACATTATCGAGATGACCAAGCCGCACCCCCTGACACGCACCCGCAACGGCGCCACAGGACGTATGCCCCAGTACAACAATCAATGGCGTGCCAACCGCCTTGGTTGCATACTCCATACTACCCAGAAGATCGTCACTCAGAACATTTCCAGCAACTCTGAGTATGAATAAATCAGCCAGTCCCTGGTCAAAAAACAACTCCGGAACACTGCGCGAATCCATACAATTCAGAATAATTGCCCACGGGTATTGGCCATAGGATGACTGTTTGGCCTGAGCCAGAAAATTTCTCTGCTTCATCTGTGCGCCAACAAACCGCAAATTTCCTTCTTTCAAACGTTGCAGGGCTTGTTTGGGTGTCATATTGGCTTGCTTGGTAGCCGATGTCACCTTACTCATTTTTAAAAGAGGATCCGGTACGGGCAAGCTCGCCGCATAGGAAGCAGATGAGGCCAATAACGTCATGACCATACCGAATCGTTTTATTGTGTTCATTTGTTTGATGTCCTTTTCTTGATATTTAAAATCCTGATTATTGTAACGGCAATTCCAGCTCAACCATAACAGGGGCATGATCCGACGGTCTTTCATGTCGTCTTGGCTCCTTATCAATGATAGACCGAAGGCAGTGCGATGCCAACTCCTTATTCAACAAAACATGATCAATTCGTAAACCACGGTTACGCCGAAAACCGGCAGCGCGGTAATCCCACCAGCTGTACAGCTTCTCTTCCTGCACAAACAAGCGAAAACTGTCCACCAAACCAAGATTCAGCAGATCCGAGAAAGCCTGCCGTTCCGGAGGGCTAACCAGCACACAGCCTTGCCATTCTTCAGGATCATGCACATCCCGATCGTCCGGAGCGATATTAAAATCGCCAACCACGGCTAATCTGGGATAAATATGCAATTGTTGCTGAATATAGGCATGAACTTTACTCAACCAGTCCAGTTTATAGTGGTACTTGTCGGACTCAACCTCGGAACCATTGGGTACGTATAAATTAACCAGGCGAATATCGGCAACCGTGGTTGCCAGAATACGTCGTTGCGGATCCGGCAAACCGGGAATATCGGTAACAACCTCGCTCAAGGGATGACGGCTGATAACCGCCACACCGTTATATGTTTTCTGGCCTGCATAAACAACCTGAAAACCGCGATCCGTAAAAGGCTGGACAGGAAAGTTTTCATCGATCAATTTCGTTTCCTGAAGAGCCAGAATATCGACATTGGTTGCCTCAAGCCAGGACAGCACCTGATCAAGACGAATTTTTAGCGAGTTCACATTCCAGCTTGCCAGTTTAAGCATACCACTCTCCGCTGTATTCAATAATCAAGGGCGCATGATCAGACCATCGGTCATCACGATGAACAGCAACGCGACACACGCAATCCTTTAATCCCGGCGTAATAACCTGGTAATCAATTCTCCACCCGACATTTTTTGCCCAGGCTTGTCCGCGATAGGACCACCAGGTGTATTGATCTTCCTCCTGATTCAACACCCGAAATGCGTCCACAAAACCCATGGGACCAAACAATTGATCCATCCATGCCCGTTCTTCCGGCAAAAAGCCGGAGTTTTTCTGATTACCACGCCAATTTTTCAAATCAATTTTTTTATGTGCGATATTGTAGTCGCCGCAAAGAATCAATTCCCGACCTTCCTCTTTTAAACGCAGTAAATGATCAGCAAACCGCTCCAGAAAATCGTATTTGACGCTTTGACGTTCGTCCCCGCTGGTTCCAGAGGGTAGATACAGAGATACCACGCTGAATTGAGGATAATCAAACTGAATATAGCGACCTTCCTGATCGCAATAATCAAATCCCAGCCCTTTAATGATGTTCTCGGGCTTGCGCCGGGCATAGATAGCCACACCGCTATACCCTTTTTTTACGGCATCATAATACTCACAGAAATAATCGCGAGGGAAATAATATTCTTCCGGCAATAACTGCCCGACTTGCGATTTTGTTTCCTGAATACAGACAAAATCGGCATTCTGAGCTAGCAGCCATTCGTAAAAGCCGTTGCGAACGGCGGCCCGGATCCCGTTGGCATTAAAACTGATGATTTTCACTGATTCTCTCTTCCACAAAAGCCATGACCTTACTTAGACCGGACAATAATTGCAAGCCGCTGACCGGATGCGCGCGCATTTCTATCCTGCGATTTCTATCAAGACCACAGCCGGCATGCAGCAAAGAGGAACGCGAGAATAAAGAGGGGTGATTTTCGTCAAGCCGTGTCGCCATGAGATGGAACAGCCAGTTTCAGGGCAATATCAGCCAGTCTTTTTCCCATATGTTTCGCCAGAGTCGTCTCGTCCCTGTTGACCGGTTGATCATTAGCAATACCAGCCACATGCGTCACACCATAAGGTGTTCCACCCGATTTCGTTTCATTGAGAACCGGTTCGGTATAGGGCAAACCAACCATCACCATGCCATGATGAAACAACGGCAGCATCATGCTGATCAAAGTCGTTTCCTGGCCGCCATGTATGGATGATGATGACGAAAAAGCACAGGCCGGCTTACCGACCAGATCGCCGGCCAACCATAAGGAACTGGTGCTATCGAGAAAATATTTTAAAGGGGCGGCCATATTACCGAAGCGAGTCGGACTTCCTATAGCCAGGCCGCTGCATCCCTTCAAATCGTCAAGGGTAACATAAGGCGCACCTTTGTCCGGAACAGGCGGATCCACCGCTTCACAAGTGGCCGACACCGGAGGAACGGTTCGGATCCGCGCTTCAATTCCCCCGACACTTTCCACACCACGCCCCAGATACTGCGCCAATTGCGCCGTAGATCCGGTACGGGAGTAATAAACCACGAGAATATAGGGATTATTCATACACATCTTCCTGAGTTACGATGTTTGCCTGATTGGGCATTATGCCATGGCCGTTTCCGGCTTCACAAAAAACAGTAACATGGCACTGAAACCCAAACCGCCTATCGCCAGTATCATCGGTAAACCCGCCCCCATATGGGCAATTAACCCGGTAAACAGGGACGTTAATCCGAAGCAAAGCGCCATGATGGAGCCGGTTACGCCCATCACCCAACCTTGCTCGCTTTCACCAACCTGATTGGAAAAAATAGTCAGCAGGACGGAGTAAGCCACAGACAGACTAACCCCAATAACAAACGTGGCGAACCACGCCACCCATTCCTGGCTGCTGAGCAGTACCAGCAAGACGTTTAAGGCAGTAATACCAAGGCCTGCGATCACAACAGCGTCATAATTGTAGCGTTTTGTACACCAATCCACGACGTAACCGCACCCCAGACTGAAACCCAATCCCATCACCGCCAGAAAAAAGGAGTTCTGCATGGCACTGTAATGGTAAATCTGCAACAGATATAACGGAATAAATGAAAAATAATTACTCCATCCAAAAATCATGATCAGCAAAACGACGGAATAACGGGCAATAGCCGGATGTCGGAAGGCTGACGCAAAAATATGGATAGCATGGTGCCAGCGAACAGTGATTTTTTGCGAAGCCTTGGTAAAGGTTTCCCTGAAGGTAATAGCCAGCAAGAAAGCGTTCAACAAGGAAATGAGCGAGGCAAAATAAAGCGGTGTCGCATAATTAAACCAGCTCACCAGACGTGCATCGGAAAGCAGTCCGCCAAAAACGGGGCCGAATACGAAGCCCAGTGAAACCGCAAGCAGAATCAAGCCTATATTACGGGCTTTGCCCTCCTCCGAGCTGACGTCGACAATGGCGGCCTGTGCGATAGGCTGACTGCCGGCGGTAAATCCGGCAATGACGCGACCGAGCAATAACGCCCAATAACTTTGACAAACCACGGCAAGGGCGGAAAGCAGATAGCCTGCAAAAGCCCCTATCAGACAAATCATCAGTGATTTTTTACGTCCTACATTATCGGACAGATCACCCAGGATCGCGGCACCAAAAAACCAGCAAATCATAAAAATACCCAAGGTCAGACCGTAATAAAAATCACGGACGCCTATGCTTAGATGAGCCGCTAGAAAACCGGTTTCCGGCTCCATGATCAGCGCGTTCATAATAGGCAATAACAAGCCCAGTCCCATGCCATCAATAAAAAGCACCAGAAACAGGGGAAACATGGTCATTAATGATTTTTCTTTGTTCATAACTTACTACCTAAACGTTCGAGTCAACACTCGTTAAAAAAGTCTGTCCCTATTGGCGAAGCAGGCGGATATTGCGGTTAGGCCATGATACAGGCCGGGAACTGCGCAAGGGATTAATATCCAATCCCCCGCGACGGGTATAACGACCGTAAACCGTCAATTCTTCCGGATGGCAGCGCTTCATGACGTCTACAAATATCCGCTCTATACATTGTTCATGAAATTCATTGTGGTTACGGAAAGAAACGATGTATTGCAACAAACCCTCACGATGAATTTGTTGGCCTCTATAGGCAATCTGTACGCTTCCCCAATCAGGTTGGCCGGTTACCAGGCAGTTGGATTTCAATAAATCCGAATAAAGCACCTCTTCAACCGAGTCTCCCGAAGCAGACAGCAAGGAAGGGTCGACCTGATAAGTGGAACATTCGATGTCCAGAGCATCCAGACACACACCCTGAAACGCCTCGGACATAGACCACCCCGAATATTGGCCAAGCTCGTGAATAGTGACTGCGACATCCGATTGAACCCGCTGTTCCAGATCGTCTTTAATCATCACCTCCACCTCTCTTTTATGCTTGAATTTTGTATTGTTCAAGGAATTAAAATACAGCTTGAGTGATTTTGATTCTATCAAGAAGGGAGATGAGCAATTATAAAGAATTTCAGCAATAGCCACAACCGGCTTCCCTTTGTCATTGAGCCAGGACACTTCGTAATGATTCCAGCAATCGAAACCATAAAAGGGAAGACGATTGGGATCGATACCTATCTCTGACCGTTTTCCTGAGCGTGCAATGGGATAGAGCCTGTCCGGATTATACGTATCATCGTATTCTGATTTTTTTCCCAGTTCGGAATCGCTTGTCTGCCCTTGATATTGTTCCGACACGTTGCTACTCCTCTCATTCATTTCCTCGTAATGGATGGTATTCTATCACGCAACGTAAGGATCAAGCGCTATTATTGCTTAATTCCACCCTGATCAACAAAGAAGCGGCTCAGGCAGTAAAAACATGTTATAACAGGCCTGTGAAGGTCGTCGACTGGAAGGCGCCAACAGGATTTATACTCTGATAGCCATTTGACTTATACTGTGCGATAGTAATTCCATACACTTACCTATTGCAGACTGCTTTTGGATGGGATAAGTGCACAAAACCCAGGAATTAATTATCTGAATTACCCTGGGCTGGTACGTTCTCACTGTCAGGACCGCCCACCAAACGTATGGAAGCGGAAGTCGCACCAGCCTGATAAAAACCATGACTCGGGATGGGATACGCGTTCATGAACTGGATTGAAGATATCAATTATTACTATAAGCAAACCATCGCCTTTATTCGCTTCGTAACTATCAATTTTATTAACGACGGCTGTACCTACCGGGCATCGGCTCTGGCCTTTACCAGCTTACTGGCCGTTGTCCCCCTGATGACAGTGGGGCTGGCCATTCTATCCTCGTTTCCCGTGTTCCAGGGGCTGGTCGATCCGGTTCAGGATTTTGTGTTTCAGCATTTTGTGCCGGCTACCGGAAAAATCATTCAGAATTACTTACAGCTTTTCGCCGCACAGGTATCCAAATTATCCATCTGGGGTGTCGCCTTTCTGTTTGTTACCGCCTTATTGGTCATGTTCACCATTGAACGGGCAATGAATGTGATCTGGCGAGTCGCCACACCAAGGCATGGCGTAGCAGCCTTTCTGCTCTACTGGTCTATTTTATCCCTGGCTCCTATTTTTCTTGGTTTAAGTCTGGCCGCCAGCTCCTATCTGATTTCCCTGCCATTCATTAAAGCGCATCAGCCGCCATCCCTGCTCTTGAGCGCCGCACCTTACTTATTGTCCTTGACCGGATTTACGTTTTTGTATGTCGTTGTTCCCAACCATCCCGTCCGGTTAATACATGGCTTGTGGGGAGGGATTTTTGCAACGGTGCTGTTTGAATCGGCCAAGGTCGCATTTGCCTATTACCTCACACACTACAATACCTATGAACTGGTTTATGGCGCGTTCGCAACCCTGCCGTTATTCTTTGTCTGGGTGTACTGGGTATGGCTGATCACGCTTATTGGTGCCGAGATATGTTATGCGCTCTCGGTCCATTACAGGAGGCGCACCGGCACACCTCTGCCGGGTTTTTTTCATGCACTGGTTTGGTTGCACCAGCTTTGGCTTGCCCGGCGGGAGGACGGTCGAGGCTTAACCCTGCAACAATTGATCGAACTCTGTCCCTATCCTTTTGCAGTTGACGTCAATGATATGATAGCCAGCCTGACTGAAACCGGATTGATCCATGAAACCACCGATAATCGGTATATGCTGAGTCAGGATATGAACAAGTTGAGCCTTTATGATCTTAGTCAAAGGCTCCCCTACCGCCTGCCGGCATCGAATGAGGTAGAACAGCTGCCTGAAACCATAAGTCCGTCCTGGCGGGAACTCTTTCGCAAGGGTAATCACGCACTTGCCGAATGTTTCAGCGTTTCACTGGAACACTTGTTTGCCGATACGAACGTTGATGACAACCAATCAGACTGAGTTATAACCGGAAGCGAGCGGCAGTGTCGACTGCTCCCAAAGCGCCCCCTCTTTTTCCAGTGTTTTACATAGAGTCACAGCCGTGTGGAAATCCTTAGCCATATTGCCGACTCCGACCAGTTCCGTGATGCCCGCCTTATCCAGTTTGCCGCGCACCCGTTCGTTAGCACCACTAAACAGGACGCGAACACCCCGTTTATGCAGATTTTTGATAACGTCCTCCAGAGAACGCAGCGCCGTGCCATCGATAAAGGGTACCCAGCGCAAGCGAATAATTAATACTTTCGGCTCTGTATGGGTCGTAGCCAGCGCACGCTGGAAATTGTCAACGGCGGCAAAAAACAAAGGGCCGTTTGCAATGTAAACCAGAACACCTTCCGGTAATTTGGAAACATTTTCCTCAGACAATTCTTCCTGAAGCTGTTCGTCGCCGGCTAATTGCAATTCGACGCTGGAAGCCATTCGTCTCAGAAAATGTACAATAGCCAGAATGACACCAATATTAACGGCAACGACCAGATCAACAAATACGGTCAAAAGAAAGGTGATCAGTAAAATAGCTACATCCGCTCGCGGCGCCTGTTTCATCATACGGATAAAATGACGCGCTTCACTCATATTCCAGGCTACAACAAATAAAATAGCGGCCAGTACAGCCAGCGGGATATGGACAGCCAGGGGAGCCAGCAACAAGAGCACCAGCACCAGTGTCAGGGCATGAACGATACCTGCAACCGGGGTATTGCCGCCATTACGGATGTTGGTCGCGGTTCTGGCGATAGCGCCGGTCGCGGCAAACCCGCTGAACAATGGCGTCAGAATATTCGCCAATCCCTGCCCCAGCAACTCCTGGTTGGAATTGTGTCTTGTGCCGGTCATACCATCCGCGACGACTGCGGAGAGCAGCGATTCGATGGCACCGAGCATGGCGATGGCAAAAGCAGGGCCAATCAGTTCGATCACCCGCGACAGGGTTAACTCCGGCCAATGAAAAGCCGGCAAACCGTAAGGGATCCCGCCAAACGCCGTGCCAATGGTGGCAACGCCTTTAAAATTGAAAACAGCCTGCAGAACAGTTGCGGCCAATAAGGCAATCAATGGACCCGGTACGCGTTTCAAACCGGGACATTTTTGAGAATAGATAACCAGAAGCAGGGAAAAGACAGCCAACGCCGTCGTGGCTATATGCCAATGCGGCAAAACCTGGAGCAAATGCCATAATTTCTGGTGAAAATGTTCACCGCCTACCGCGGGCAGACCGAAGAAATCCTTCCACTGGCCAACCCAGATGATCACAGCAATGCCGGAGGTAAATCCGACTATAACCGGATCGGGAATAAATCGGATAACCGCTCCCATTCGCAACAGGCTCATGATAACCAATATAAATCCTGCGAGCAGCGTGGCTATCTGTAATCCATCCATACCATATTGCACGGTTATACCGGCTAAAATGGCGATGAACGCCCCGGTCGGACCTGCAATCTGAACACGGGTCCCACCAAAGATGGAAACGACCACACCCGCCACGATGGCCGTGTAAATACCTTGCTCCGGCTTGGCGCCGGAGGCGATTGCAAAAGCCATGGACAAAGGAAGCGCCACCACACCGACAATAATACCGGCGATAATATTGCCCAGCCAGTGACTCCGCTGTAACAGTCCGGCTCCATAAGCTTCACGCATGGCGATCATAATCCCTCACCCACAAGATAAAATGAATCGCATTATACTACATACCCTAACAAAATTGTTAAGTAATTTTACATTATGGACATGATTGATCAACAAGTGCGAATGGACAGGATCCCGCGTTTCAGGCGGGATCAGACAGGATATCGGATTTACAGCCAACAGGGATGGCCTTTTGCACAACACGGCTCAAGCTATGCCCGAGCCAATCGGTTATCAAAGAATATAGCGAGCCAAATCCTCATTTTGCAACAGCTCACCCAAATGCTTGTTCACATAGGCTTTATCGACATGAACGGATTCACCGGCCTTATCGGTCGCTTCAAAGGAAATCATTTCCAGCAGACGCTCCATAACCGTATATAAGCGGCGGGCACCAATATTTTCCGTTGTTTCATTGACTTGCCAGGCTACTTCCGCAATGCGTTGAATCCCTGTTTTATCAAAGCTCAACGCCAATCCTTCCGTTTCCATGAGAGCAATGTACTGCTCCGTCAGGGACGCGCTGGGTTCGGTTAATATGCGGACAAAATCATCGACACTCAAGGCGCCCAATTCAACCCGGATCGGCAACCGCCCCTGTAACTCGGCAATCAGATCAGACGGTTTGGAAACATGAAACGCACCGGAAGCGATAAAAAGGATATGATCCGATTTGATCATGCCGTATTTGGTCGACACCGTACATCCCTCAACCAGGGGTAGCAGATCGCGCTGTACCCCTTCGCGTGACACGTCCCCGCCGCCGTGTTCCGCCCGCTTCGCGACCTTGTCCAGTTCATCAATAAAAACGATGCCATGCTGCTCTACTTTTTCAAGGGCGCGGATTTTAATATCATCTTCATTGATAAGCTTCCCTGCTTCTTCCTCTCGCAAAATCTTCATGGCTTTGCCAATTTTCATTTTACGCGTTTTGGTACGCCCGCTGCCTACCTGCTGAAACATGGCCTGCAACTGGCTGGTCATTTCTTCCATGCCCGGAGGCGCCATAATCTCGACACCAACCGGCGTCGCCGATATTTCAATTTCAATTTCGTTGTCATCCAGACTGCCTTCGCGCAACTGCTTGCGAAATATCTGGCGGGTGGATGTATCCTTTTCCGCCTCAACGAGACTACCTCGCGCCGATGGTAACAGAGCATCCAGAACCCGCTCTTCCGCGGCATCCTGAGCCTGTTGTTCTACCTTTTGCATAGCCAGCTCCCGCTCCTGCTTGGCGGAAATATCGGCTAAATCACGAATGATGGAATCCACGTCCCGGCCAACATAACCCACCTCAGTGAATTTCGTGGCTTCAACCTTGATAAACGGTGCCTGCGCCAGTTTCGCAAGACGTCTTGCTATTTCCGTTTTTCCGACACCGGTCGGACCTATCATCAGAATATTTTTAGGCATGATTTCAGCACGCAGCGTTTCATCTGAAATCTGCATGCGACGCCAGCGATTGCGCAAGGCAATGGCCACGGCTCGTTTTGCCTGATCCTGGCCAATAATGTGCTTATCAAGTTCCTGCACAATCTCCCGGGGAGTCATCATCGTACTATTCACTATCACTATCCAATTCTTCAAGGGTTAAATTATGGTTGGTGTATATACAAATATCACCGGCTATTTTTAACGCTTTACGAACAATATCCGCGGCTGATAATTTCGTATTTTCCAGCAAGGCGCGCGCTGCCGACTGAGCGAAAGGACCGCCTGATCCGATAGCCATTAAACCTTCTTCCGGCTCGATAACATCCCCGTTACCGGTAATAATCAAAGACGCCTTGCTGTCGGCAACCGCCAGTAACGCTTCAAGGCGTCTGAGAATTTTGTCGGTCCGCCAATCCTTCGCCAACTCCACCGCGGCGCGCAACAAGTGGCCGTGGTGCATCTCCAGTTTCCGCTCAAAACGCTCAAACAATGTAAACGCATCCGCCGTGCCACCTGCAAACCCCGCAATGACCTGATCTTTATACAGGCGTCTGACCTTACGGGCATTGCCTTTCATAATGGTATTGCCCAATGACACCTGACCATCGCCGCCTATCACTACTTTTTTACCCCGTCGCACGGACAGGATGGTCGTTCCGCGATATTGTTCCAAAATAATTCCTCTTCTACCGCCAAAATCGATAACGTGGGGGTTTAAAAGCAAAATTCAATAGAATAATAAAAATTATTTTTACCCGTTGCCGTATTCACGCACAAGAAAAACGTCACAGGCTCTGTGAACCAATTTTTTTTCCGATCGAAAACAAGGCAACTATTGTTGCGCAACAAATAATAATGTCTTGTAGCCCGTCATGAAGGCGCAGCCGTAATGCGGGATAACGTTCCTGATTGACACATCAAACCCGCAATACGGCCGCAGGCCTCCTTACGGGCTACTACTTTTTCGAAAAAAATAATGCCAATTAGCCGTATTTGCAGCTGTGAAAATTTTTGTTCACGGAGCCTGGGATTGACACAAATGGCAAATACCTTTTAATTCAATAGTATCTGCACCCAATGCAAACTGCCGATTGGTGCTTAACCGTTTCAGCAAGCCATGTAACGTTTCATCATAGACCTCAAGAACACCATGACAACTATCACAGACCATCAGTATTTCCGAGGCGTATTGTTTGTCCGGCTCCTGACACAGAGTATAGGATTGAATGGATTCAATTTTATGAACCAGCCCATTCACCACAAAATAGTCCAGCACACGATAAACGGTTGGCGGTTTGGCGTTGGACATGGTTTGTAATAATTGATCCAGGATTTCATAGGCTTTCAGCGGTTTATTCGCAGACCACAAAATATACAGGATATGTTTACGCAGAGAGGTTAATTTATGACTGGTCGTCGAACAAAACTCAAGGAACGCGTCAGGATAAATCATCAGAGAAAGGAAACCCCATGTAGCATTGGATCGATACCAAGATACTCAGCCAGACTTTGTCCCACATCGGCAAACGTCTCACGCCGCCCTATAAACCGGGATGGCGAGCGTGGCCCGTATACCAGGACCGGAATATGCTCACGGGTATGATCAGATCCGGGAAAGGTCGGATCGCAACCATGATCAGCCGTGATAACAATCAAGTCATCATCCTTCAGCAGCGCGTGCAATTCCGGCATTCTTTTATCAAATTGTTCCAGTGCGTGGGCATAGCCCGCCACGTCACGACGGTGGCCATACGAGGAATCAAAATCGACAAAATTGGTGAAAATCAAACTTCCGGCCGGTGCCCGTTGCAACGTGGACAGCGTCGCATCAAACAAAGCCATATTGCCGTCGGCCTTAATGGTTTGCGTAATGCCCTGATGGGCAAAAATATCCGCCGTCTTGCCAATGGCGATAACCTCTCTTCCCGCCTCTTTCAGCCTGTCCAGCAAGGTCGGTGCAGGCGGCGGAGTGGCATAATCCCGCCGGTTCCCGGTGCGGGTAAAATGCCCCGGCTTGCCGACAAACGGTCTGGCGATTACACGGCCAATCTGGTATTCATCGACCAGTTTCCTGGCGACGTCACAAATGTCATACAAGCGCGACAAACCAAAATGTTCTTCATGGGCCGCGATTTGAAACACGCTGTCGGCGGACGTATAGACAATGGGTTTTCCTGTTTTAATATGCTGGGCACCCAATTCTTCAATAATGGTCGTACCGGACGCGTGTTTTTCTCCCAAAACCCCAGGTAACCCTGTTTTTGCAATGAAATCCTTAATCAATTTTTCCGGAAAGCAGGGAATTTGTTCGGGAAAATATCCCCATTCAAAGGTCACGGGGACTCCGGCCAGTTCCCAATGTCCGCTTGGAGTATCTTTGCCCAGACTCTGCTCCACCGCATACCCGTAATATCCTGATGGCTCCTTCATGCCATCCAGTGTAAACGAGGTCGCCGCGAAACTGGCCATGGTGGCGTGATACAAACCGGCTGCGGCCAGATTGGGAATAACCAGAGGGCCTTGCCGTAACCCTTTCCTGTCGGCGTGACCATCCTGACAAGCGTCATGAATGTGGCCAAACGTGTTTGCACCGGTATCCCCGTAGCCGGACGCATCAAGACTGGCACCGATACCAAGAGAATCCATCAATAAAACACAAACACGTCCAGACATTTTGCTTTACCCCTCTGCTACCGGCTGTCCATGCGTTTCCCTTAGCCCCTGCACAGCCAGAAACGCCACTATTAAACCAATGGGCAGCATGGCTGCCGCATACTGATAATCACCAAGAGAATAAACAGGAATGCCTGCCTGCATCTTCATGCCGCCATGGCTTACCAGCAAGGCACTGAACAGATTCTGATAAATAACGTAACCGCCCTGGGTTAAAAACGAAATCACGCTGACAGCCGTTGCGGTGATTAATGGTGAGCTGCTTTCCGCAACCAGCGCATAACTAATGACCTGCGACGCGGTAAAAAAGCCCAACAGGAAAAACAGTATTTTCATGAGGGGCAGGGACACCGGCAGGAATAAGATGGCCAGCATCGTCACCAGAGAAGCGACCACCCCTATTTTCATAGGCACAATACGCAAAGCCAATCTGTCCGACAGCCAACCGATAACAGGCCCGCCAATGATAGCCCCTAAAAACAGCATGGAATTTACCAGAGACGCGTCTTCCTTGCTGATACCCATTTTCTGCACCAGATACAAGGAACCCATCATGGCGCCAAACACGGCAATAGCCATGTTCATCAAACTGGTATAAAGCGCCGCACGCAGATTTTGGGAATTGAAATAGGCTTTTTTGATGGCGTCAAGTGCGGTAACCGGTTTTGCCGCCGCGGCAGCAGGCTGCCGCTCTTTTTCAATAAGGCCAAAAAGCATGATTCCTGACATCATCACGCCCAGCCAGCCAACCTGCACAAGCGCGTCACGCCAACCCATGTAGGCCACCAGTTTGGTTAAGGGGTACTGCGCCAGCATGCCGCCCATCATGCCAATGGTGACAATGACTCCGGTCACCATAGCCATTCGTCGGGGAGGAAACCAGCGTGACGCCACCCGTACCGGCCCGATAAAACAAAACGCGCTGCCAATCCCCGTCATAAAGCGGCACAGCAAGGCCAGATAAAAAGATTGGGCGTGGGCCAGGATAAATGTACTGACAATACAAAGCGCCATGGCGGCGATGATAGTTTTGCGGGTGGAATATTTATCCAGCACCGTACCGGCGACAAACAGAAAAATAACATTGGAAACATAATATATGCTGGACAGATAAGCCATTTTATCGGCCTGTACGTGAAAATCCCGCATGATATTATCCGCGATGGAGGCAAACATATTGCCTTGAATAAACTCATAAAAAAAGAACAGTGACGCACTGAAACAGACAATCCACGGCAAAATCCGGGTCGCGAATTTACCTGTTTCCCTATATTCTTCCACCATCTGCATAAAAACTCCTCAGTCAAGACGCCTGCAATGCGTTTCCCGGGTTAACAATACCATGAGCAGAGCAGCAATCGCGGTCAGAGGAAACATCCACATCGCGTATTGAAAATCAGCTATTGTATAATGTTGTGACGCCGCACCGGCATGGTATTGCATTAACCAGCCAAAAAATACCTGCCCAACACCGCCGCCCCCCATGATCAACACCGAAGCGACGCCGGTTGCCGCACCGGTGTGTTCCAGATGGTTGCTTTCCGCCACCAGAGGATAACTGATGACCTGCGTGCTGGTAAAAAATCCCAGGGCGAAGAATATCACGCTTAACTCCGTTTGACTTAACGTATGATTTAAAAAAAGCGGGATGATCGTCACCAAAGTGGCCAGCGCGCCGGCAATCATTAACGGTTTACGGCGACCCTGCCTGTCCGACAACCAACCAGCCAAAGGGCAGCCTATAATACTGCCGATAAATATGAGACTGATCACGTTACTGGCCGCCATATCGGGCAACTGATGAACAACATGCAAATAACTCGCACCCCATAACGCGCAAAGCACCATAATAGGCAAATTGAGAAACGAGGTATAAAAGCCGGCAAGCCAGTTCTGGCGATTGGACAAGGCGGTCATGAAACCGGAGAAAACCGTTTGCTCGTTTTGCTTTTTTTGCCTGGAATCGAGGGAATCCGGACGGTCCTTGACCATCATATAAATCCAGATCAGCAATAAGGCGCCAGCACCCCCGTCAATTAACAGGGAAGTACGCCAACCGTAGTGGTCATTTAAGCGGGCAAAAGGCGTATGCGCCATCATGCCGCCGAGAAACGCCATGGTCACCAGCAAGCCGATAACAAGAGCCTGGCGACGGGGCGGAAACCATTGCGACACCAGAACCACGCAGGACAAAAAACAAAACGCGTTACCAATGCCGGATAGAAAATGAAAAAAAGATGCCCAGACAAATGAGGAGGTCAACGCGAAACCGACCGTACCCACCACACAAATCAGCATGGCTGTCAGAATAACGCGGCGAACGGAAAAGCGATCGAGAATGATCCCCGCCGGCAGTAAAAAAAGAATATCCGCCCAAAGGTACGTACTGGACATCCAGCTCAACTGGGTGGCATCGAGATTAAAATCATGACGTAACGGTTGATTAATGACGTCAAAAATATTGAGTTGAAAAAATTCATAAAAGAAAAACAACCCGGCCGACAGGCACACCAGCCATGCCATAAAACCGCCGCGAGGCAAAACACCCCCTCTATCCACTGCCATTGAATCGGACAACGTGACTCCTTGAGTAAAAACGAGCGAAAATTGCGCGTTATTGTAACAAAAATCAATCCCTTTTGGTATCGTTACTGCACAATTTTTTATCTTTTTTTTCCCTGGTCTCCCCCGTTTTAAAGTGTTTCCGACACACGGAGACGTAAGATTCGTTCCCGCCGATGAACAATTGCTCGCCGTCCCAAACCACATCGCCCTGCGCGTTGATGCGCCTGTTCATGGTCGCTTTACGCCCGCAATGGCAGATGGTTTTGATCTCGATTAATTCATCGGCCCACGCCAGTAAATACTGACTGCCCGGGAATAACTCACCCCGAAAATCCGTTCGCAAACCATAGGCCAGCACAGGGATAGCCAGCCTGTCGGCAATTTCTGTTATTTGAAACACCTGATCCCGGCTTAAAAACTGCGCCTCGTCGATCAACACACAGGCAAGCGATTGATCCTGCTGTTGCCGGCGAACGTAGGCCAGCAAATCATCCTTCGCCTGAAACGCGTAGGCCAGTTCGGACAGCCCGATGCGGGAGGCAACCACCCCTTGCTGGCAGCGAGAATCCACCGCCGGGGTCAGGAGCAGCGTCTGCATGCCTTTTTCACGGTAATTATGACTTGATTGGAGCAACACGGTACTCTTGCCGGCGTTCATGGCCGAATAATAAAAATACACTTTTGCCATTCCGATCCTTCAATAAACGAATAGACAGGTATACTGCGCGCAGTATACTTCCATTTTTGTGCAAAAAAAATTAAAATGCGCGATTTTTTATCATAAATCAGGTTCGAACATGCCCACATTTACCAACTT
The DNA here is from genome assembly GCF_900186965.1 of Legionella spiritensis. NCBI lineage: Bacteria > Pseudomonadati > Pseudomonadota > Gammaproteobacteria > Legionellales > Legionellaceae > Legionella > Legionella spiritensis. Next base: position 364,931 of record NZ_LT906457.1, on the reverse strand, counting down.
AAAAAGCTATGTGTCAAACGTTTTCTCCAGGGTTACCGTTTTTTACCACTGAACACACTCCCTATGATGGAAACGGACAGAACCGTCACAATGACACCCAACGTCATCACAATGGGAATATCAATCAGATCATGCACCAGCATTTTCACCGCGATAAACACTAAAATCAGAGCCAGGCCATGCCTTAAGTAATAAAATTGTTCGTTCATGTTGGCCATCAGGAAGTACATGGCCCGCAAACCAAGAATGGCAAACACGTTGGAGGTAAAAACGATGATCGGATCGCGGGTGATGGCAAATACCGCGGGAATACTGTCCACGGCGAAAATCAAATCGCTGAATTCAATGAAGATGATGGCCATCAACAACGGAGTTATATATAATTTATTGTTTTTCATAAAGAAAAATCGGTTGTCCTGTTTTTCATGGCTGACCCGAAACAGACGGCGACTTATTTTCATGATCACATTGTTGTCCAGGGAATGGCTGTCGTCGTCAAAAAACAGAAGTCGCACCGCCGACATCAGGAGCAGGATGCCAAATACGTAAAAAATCCAGTCAAACCTGTTCACCAGCCAGATCCCGAACAAAATGATAACAAGCCTCATCAAAATGGCACTGATCACGCCATACAGCAGTAATTTGCGCTGTTGTTCGACCTTGATCTCAAAATAATGAAAAATCATGATAAAAACAAAAAGATTATCGACAGACAGGGATTTCTCAATCAGGTAACCCGTAAAAAATTCAAGAGATTTCCGGTTAGCAATATCCACCCCATGCGTGGCGTACAGACTCCACCATAAAATCACATTAAAGATTAAGGCGAGTCCAATCCATACCAGGCTCCAGCCCAACGCTTCCCTGGTTGATACACGGTGGTTGCGGCCACCTTTAAGCCACACCAGATCAATTGAGAGCACCATAATGACGATGGCGAAAAAAAGAACCAACAACCACCATTCGATGACCGAGGGCATATTACAATGTCCATTTAACCCATTTCTTTAAATAGTAGTGACTATCCGTTATCCTGCCAATCGACATACCGATAAATCAGGGATATTTTTTGCCTATATCCATTTTCATGGTTACTATCTAAGGGAAAAAAAGGAGTATTCATATGATACCGGCAAAAGGTTATGCAGCCCAATCCGCGAAAGCACTACTGACCCCCTATTCTTTTGAGCGCCGTGACGTTCAGGAACACGACGTCCTGATAGACATTCATTATTGCGGCATATGCCATTCGGATATCCATCAGGCCCGGGAAGAATGGGGCGGTTCCCTGTTTCCCATGGTACCTGGACACGAAATTATCGGGGTGGTGAGCGAAATCGGCTCCGCGGTCACAAAATATCAGGCGGGAGACCGGGTTGGAGTGGGCTGCTTCGTGGACTCCTGCCGTCGCTGCACCAATTGCCATGAAGGATTGGAGCAATTTTGTAATGAAGGCATGACCGCTACCTACAACGATATGGAACGCGACGGCAGCCGGCTGACCCAGGGCGGATACTCCAACCGGATCGTTGTCAATGAAGATTACGTGTTACGTATTCCCGACAATTTGCCGATGGATGCCGCAGCGCCTTTGCTCTGTGCCGGCATCACCTTATATTCTCCGCTGAAACATTGGGGAGCCGGGCCGGGGAAAAAAGTGGCCATCATCGGCCTTGGCGGGCTGGGTCATATGGGTGTAAAAATCGCGCATGCCATGGGCGCTGAAGTGACTGTTTTGAGTCATTCTCTAAACAAGGCGGACGACGGGAAACGTATGGGGGCCGATCATTTTTATGCCACCTCCGATCCGGCCACGTTCAAACAGCTCGGCAACCAGTTTGATCTCATCATCAATACTGTGTCAGCACGGATTGACTGGAACGACTATCTGAAATTACTGAAACGTGACGGCACCATGGTTGTTGTCGGTCTTCCTGAAAATGAGATCCCGATCAACGCGTTTTCCCTGGTCAGCGCACGCCGCAGTCTCGCCGGCTCATTAATTGGAGGGATTCAGGAAACTCAGGATATGCTTGATTTTTGTGGCAAACATAATATTGCCTGCGACATTGAACTCATACCTATACAACAGGTTAACGAAGCCTATGAACGTGTTTTAAAAAGCGACGTACGTTATCGCTTCGTGATTGATATGGCCTCTCTTAACAACACCGCGCAGGTTCCGTAAATAAAATATATTATAGTTTCCTGTAACCCGTCATGAAGGTTTCGCTGTAATGCGGGAAAACGCTCATAATTGGCACCTCAAACCCGCAATACGGCCGCAGGCCTCCTTGCGGGCTACCGGTATTTTGAAAAAAATTGTACGAAGAAAATTTTGTGCCCTAGAAAAAAAGCTCTGCCGATTGCAAATCCGAATCCATACACCATAACAGATTTATAGCGTCGGCATGTTGTAATGGCTTGATAATGCAACCGGATACATTCAAATCCCGTACGGCAATCTTATCCTGGGTCGTGTAAAAAGATGTAATTAAAAAAACCACCGTTGCGCGAAACCTGGGATCCGAACGCAGTTTTTTTAAAAAATCTATGCCACTCATTTGGGGTAAATTAATATCTAAAAGGATAGCCTTGGGAGGAACCATTGCTTGTGATTTGTTTGTCACGCCCCTTAATTTCTCCAAAGCTTCCATACCATTATGAACGACATCAATATGAATTGATGGATTAATTTTCCTGAATTCACGCAGCAAATGCCGGATATCAATCTCATCATCCTCCACGTATAAAATACCGATGTCATCGATTATATCATCCATCGCAGTTGTCCCTGAAAAAGCCTTTGCCAGTCACACTCTATAAACTGGAGTTTTCCTGCAAAGTCCAAAAAATATTAAGTGCATCCTTGTACTCAATAGGTTTTATAATATGCCCCATGACCTTAAGCTGCTCCATGACCAATTTCTCTTTTGTGCTGTAAGCCCCTGTTAAAATGAATACGCGAATATCCATGAAATTCGTGTCTGAACGCAGTGTTTCCAGAAATTCAATGCCATTTATTTTTGGCAAACTAATATCAAGAAGAATAATTTTAGGAGTGATTTTTTTTTCTTTGTTACGTCCATATAACATATCGAGCGCTCTGATCGCATCCGTGCACACAGCAATTTTAAGCAAATTACTGACCTTGCTGAATTCACGCTGCATTTTAAGAATGTCTACGTCGTCATCTTCCACATACAAAATATCAACGACACAATCCTTGACGTCCATAACAAACTTCCTCTTTTACATACTCCTTGAGGTGATTAGCTCCAAACCCGTTCATTACACCAAACCGTTTTTATAATTATAGCATATCACTCAAAGCCTGCCCCCCTGCGGCTATTGAGAAATGTTACGAAAAGGTTGCTATGATATATGTAAAGAAGGACTCTTGATAAAACCGGTTGCGAACAATATGCCACCAAAATCACCAGAGAAACATAATGAAAAAAGCCCGGGAAGCGATGCCTTGCTCGCAGCCATTATTGATTCGAGCAATGACGCCATTATCGGAAAAAAACTGGATGGAACCATTATCAGCTGGAACAAGGCAGCCGAACATCTCTATGGTTATAAAGCGGACGAGATTATAGGGCTGCCTGTCAGTTATATTGTTCCGAGAAACAGAACTCAGGAAATCAAACTGTTCTTAAAAAAAATCAGGGAAGACAAAAAAATCCATCATTTTGAAACCGTACGGCTCAAACGAGATGGTACGGAAATCAAGGTCTCTATTTCGGTATCGCCCATCAAGGATCCTGACGGAAAAATTATCGGCGCCGCATCCATCGCAAGAGAAATTCCCTTCGTCACCCAAATGCAGCGGAAATTTGAATTGGCTGTTGAAGCAGCTCCCAACGGGATGCTGATGATCGATGCTTCCGGACACATCAAGCTTGTTAACGCGCAGATTGAACATATGTTCGGATACACCAGGGAGGAACTCCTGGGAAAATCGATAGAAATGCTGGTTCCCGAGCGCTTTCGCAAAAAACACCCCGGTTTTCGCAAAGCCTTTTTTAAAAATCCCAAGGTACGTTTCATGGGAGAAGGGCGCGACCTCTTCGGCTTGCGAAGTGATCATACCGAATTTCCCGTTGAGATAGGCTTAAACCCCCTGCATACGGAAGACGGTATTCTCGTGTTTGCTTCGGTCGTGGATATTACGGAGCGAAAACGCCTGACCCAGCGGTTTGAACTAGCCGTTGAAGCTTCTCCCACAGGGATGATTATGATCAATCGTGCGGGCGAAATCGAGCTGTTAAATTCCCAGATTACCAAGATGTTCGGTTACAAAAGACATGAGTTGATGGGTAAAAAAATTGAAATTCTTGTTCCCGAGCGATTCCGGGAAAAGCACCCGGAACACAGGCTGATCTTTTTTGAAAAACCAAGAGCAAGGGTGATGGGAGCAGGGCGCGATCTTTTTGGCCAAAGAAAGGGGGGCAGCGAATTCCCGGTGGAAATTGGTTTAAATCCCTTAATTACGGAAGATGGCAGTTTTGTTTTAGCATCCGTTGTGGACATTACCGAACGAAAAAAAGAGCAGGAAAAATTTCGCCTGGCCATTGAAGCCACCCCTTCCGGCATTTTAATGGTTAATAAAATGGGGGAAATTGAGCTGGCTAACCGACAAATACTTGAGATGTTCAAGTACAGGAGAGAAGAGTTGATTGGCCAGAAAATAGAAGTTCTTGTTCCCGAACGATATCGGGCCAGACATCCCCAATACCGACGGTCCTATTTTATGAATCCGCAAACACGGGCCATGGGCACAGGCCGTGATCTTTTTGGCTTAAGAAGCGACGGGACGGAGTTCCCGGTAGAAATTGGTTTAAATCCATTAAAAACCGAGTCCGGCATTTTTGTGCTGGCGTCTGTTATAGACATTACGGAAAGAAAGCAGTCGGAAGAAATCATTAAAAAAAGCAACACGGAACTGGAACGATTTGCCTACGTCGTTTCTCATGATTTAAAGGCACCATTAAGAGGCATAGCGACGGTTTCGGAATGGATTATGGAAGAATACAAGCCGCGACTGGATAAAAAGGGCCAGGAATATATGGCATTGCTGGACAGCCGCGTCAAACAACTACAAGCCTTGATCGACGGGATTCTGGAATATTCGCGGATCGGTCGCTTGAAAGAGGAATCAGAAAAAATTGATTTAAATGACATCGTTGAGGAAGTCAAGCAGATGTTAATGCCTTCCAAACAGGTACACATCCACATTCGCAAGCGCTTGCCCGTCATTTATGCGGAAAAAGTCCATATTTATCAGCTTTTTCAAAATCTGATTAGCAACGCCATAAAATATAATGATAAAAAAGAGATAAAAATAGAACTAGGATCCTCGAAACATCTCAGGGAATGGCAGTTTTTTATAAAAGATAACGGCATCGGTATTGACGAGCAATATCAAGATAAAATTTTTGAGCTTTTTCAAACGCTTGACAACAAGTACAAATACAAATCAACAGGCGTCGGACTGACGATCGCCAAAAAAATCGTAGAACTCTACAATGGAAAAATCTGGTTTCGTTCTATAATTGGTAAAGAAACAACCTTTTATTTTACCTTGAGTAAAAACAAAATCAGTGGAGAATAATCATGTACTCCCAAAAACCGGTTCTTCTTATTGAAGACGACAAAATTGATCAAATGACCGTGCAAAGGGCTTTTGATCAACTCCATATTAAAAACAAACTGGCCATACGGGAAAATGGTGAGGATGGATTAAAATACCTGAAAGAAATGGGTAAACCCTGCCTGATTATTCTGGATTTAAATATGCCTCGTATGAATGGTATGGAATTTTTAGACGCCGTTAAAAAAGACAAGATTTATAGAAATATTCCCATCATCGTATTTACAACCTCGTACCAGGACAGGGAAAAAATGAAAGCGTTTGACAAATGTATTGTGGGGTACATTGTAAAACCGATGGATAACAGCAAATTTATAGATATCTTTGCAGGCATTAATACCTATTGGAGCATTTCAGAAGGTCCCATTACCTGAACCTGGTAAAATGCACAGAACCCGGGGCGTAAACTATACGGCCCTAATTAAATCAAAGAAGTTCCCGGTGGCTTTTCAACGGTTATGCTCTTATTGCCAGAAGATTTCCCTTTAAACCATTTTAAGCGAGAAAAAGATAACCAAGATGATTTTTTACCGGCTGAAGATTCCGGCCTCCCTTCCTCTCGTATTGCTCCCACAGCCCTTTTTTTAGCGAAAAAGCCCTTACCAAAATCGAGTGACGAAGGGGATTGAACATCAGAACGAATGTCTTCAAATCGCGATTTTAATCGCCGCGCCTCTGCCATCATTGTATCGTGTTCCGATGAAAAAAGACGGCTGAACCTGGCGGTAAACGAAGATACGTCCTCAAAAAACGACCGCACTTCCAAAGCAGGCCCACTACTTTTTACCTGGAGCACCTCTCGCAGGAAACTCAACACCTCCAATATCTCTTCGTTCCCACGCCTCAGTGCGTCAAGCTGCTGATGCGTCGCATTCCGAACCATGGCCTCCCATACGGAATTATTTTTCGTTAGCAGTGTGATCACACGGTCCTGCTCGTTCTCAATCAAAGCGAGTTTTTGTTGTAAATCACCGAGACAAATCTGAGTTAAACATTTGATTTCCTGCTTACACTCACCATCCAGGGTTGCCGGTGCATACGCCAGCAACTCCGCTTGCAATCCGCTCGGCGCGGCATAACGAAAGGGAACCGTTACCAAGGCACCACTCCAACTCATCAGATACAGAAAAGCCTTGGAATAAGAGGATTCTTCCACCTGGTTTATTTTATCCTGCAGATTCCGGTTTTGCTCGGCACTGCAATTCTGCAGCAAAATCTGAAAATTCGCCTGATGTTCTTCAAGGAACTCCAGAACGTATTGTCTTCCCGTTATTTTCTGCTCATTGTTCCGTATCGCATCAAGAAAATACTGGATTTTCTTCGTACTACGCAAGACAACGGCTTGCTCGGTTCTTGCCTTTTGTAAATCCTGCAACAAACGATTATCCCGATGCAAAAATCGTTGCAACGCGGGGATGATCAACAACAACGGTTTTTCCCTATCGACGATGGGAAGGTATTTTTCATAAAAACAAGTGTCGCCGACGTGTACATGGGGTATATCCAAGGATGAACCTGAAGCAGCTTCTTCCGGGATGATCGCCTCGCACAAGTGGTTTGCCACATCCTTGCTTTTTTCCAGCAAAAGAGTCAGATTGGCCTCTATTTCCGAGAGGTTGACGAATCCTGAAACAAGTACTTTCATCAAACGATTAAGATTTGCCGTCATCAAGCGGGCAATATTCAGAATGATAAATAGGGACAAACATAGCTGTCTTGCCCGTTGTTTGTCGGCACAAGACGCCACGCAAACATCAAGCCACTGGTTAACGGCATCAATCAGATTAAAAATATTTTTTTCAGTATTGCTTTTAGGATTAAGATAAAGCGTTTCGATAATATCATGAATACCCTGTACAAGAAGCCGCTGCCCATCGTCATGAGCCAGGCTCAACAGATAATCATGGGTCGCCAGCTTGCAAAACAGCGCCGTTCCAAATGAACGCGCCTTGTATTTATCCAGTTCACGGTATTTTGGAGATTGTGAATCGCAAAAGTCTGCTTCTATCGCTTCGGGGTTCGCAACCGTTGCGGCATAGTCGACAAAGAGAAGCGCCGTATCAAGATAGCTCGCTTCCTTTTTAGCGTCCTCACCTCGCCATTGTTCAAACAAATGCTTGAAATTTTTTTTTCGCAATTGGACAGTTCCTGTTGTCAATCCCATTCCATAAAATCTTCTATTTCAGAATCAGGGAGAGGTTTTCGCTTCTTAACCGACGCCGTCTTGTTCGGCGTGCCAACCGTTTTTAACGCCTCGGTCAGAGTGATAAACTCATAGCCGTTCTGGCGGTAAAGCTCAATAATATCGGGCAACACATAGGCATTCAGTAAATTGGCGTGAATCAATAAAATTTGCGCTTGTTCCGGTTTATGCGCTTTTAATGTTTGCTCCCAGATAAAATCAACGTACGCCGCTTTTAACGAGTGAAGAAAAAAACGTCTCTCATTTTGCGGGACAGATAATAAAAGCTGGTTAAAAACAAAATCCTTACTGTCAATAGTAATGGGAGCCACTTGATAGTGTTTGGAAAAAAGAACGTTCAGCACGTCATTTTTTTTGCGGCCCTTTCCCATGGCCAGATAAGGATAGCGAAAATATTTAGGGCGGGTCATAACATCCGATAAAATCTTGTCTGATTTGTTGATTTCCCGGATATAATCCATGGTATCCATTTTATCGAGATTGGCATGCGTTAACGTATGATTACCAAGAGAAAGACCCGCATTGCGAAATTTTTGCAACAGGGGTCTGGTTTTATCATTGACCTGATCGGCTATGACAAAACCCGTTGCGGGAATGCTATTGCTTTTTAACGTATTGATTATTCTGGTTAAATGATAATTTTTGTCTTCCCCGACAAAAGGCAGATCATCGATGGTAATGGCAATGGAACGCTGCTCCGCAAAACCTGTTTTTACGGACAACAATAAACATAGCAGCAGGCATATCCAATTTTTTTTAAACAAAACAAATCCCGTGATTAATGGCCGTCAGGAATCCCTTTGGCATGAATGTCTGTATCCTTAAAATACACTGCAATTTTGCACAAATAATACCATATAGAACAACAACAGAACACCATGCTCCAATAACGCTCTCAAAAAAACCATTGCGACGTTAGTTTTACCAATCAAAGATAGGAGGGCTGCACGTCCGCCTCATCCTCCTCGATGGCAAGCACCACGTCTTGATCAACACCCTCTTTAAACAGACCAAATTGTTCTTTCACAGCAATAAAATGGGCAATCAAAGCATTTTGTCCGGAGTACTCCTTAACATCATGTTCTGCCGGCTCGTCAGGATGGGGTTCGTCTCCGAGGTAGACTTCCTCTTCATAATGCTGCGATGCAACCATGGCATTTGCAAATCGCGCGTTAAATTCAGACATAACACTGGCCTGGTTAAAATGGCTGACCTGGCTTTCAATGGTCATGGTTATTTGTGGTTGTGAACCAACCAGGTCAATAACTTTTTTAACCAGCGCGAATGCGTCATGACAGGTATGAGGAGGTTTCCCGGTTGAGGAATCAAGTTCCATCATCTGCGTCTCAGTCGGCGTGCCGATAACCTTGCTGGTCACAAGCTCCCGTTGCATGGCAACGGCGACAGCCTGATACAATTCATCTATGTTCGGAAATTCCTTGATTTGCGGCCCATATCTGTCGGAAGGATCATACGCCTCAAGATATACTTGCAAGTCATCAGCGAGAAAATCCTTATATTCCCCAATCCTGTCGCACATGGCCGAGGCACAAAGGTATTTAGCTATTGCGAGGTAATTCCTGTCGTGCGGATCAGGAAATTTATCGGCTAAATAATGAAACAAACCTTCCGTAACAATCTCCTCCTCCCCAGGTTGCCTTTCTTTCTCATACTCGCCAATATGACGCGTCAAATCCTCAATAAACACCTCTTCATTGTCGGTAAAAACACTGGTTGCGATAATATGATCCACGTAATCCCGGATCAGAGGGTATTTGATCGTCACTTCCCGTAACCTGGCCGTCGACGGGTATGCGCCCAGAGCCAGGATATCGTTGCTGTATTGCCTGAGTTGCCCATCAAACAGATCCGTCTTGCACGCAAGAACCGCGTCATTGAGAGGTTTGTTCCTGGCCATGGCTAACCGTACGTTTTCAATGGTTAATATCTCCGGTTCCTCACCGGTATAATCAGCATAGGCATGCAACAAATGTTGGTCGTCTATTTCCGGAGCAATTCCGGCTATTTCATTAAATCTGGCCCGTATGTCACTGATTTTAATGCGGTAGGACTTTATTTCCTCATCACTGAAAAAGGGTTTGTCCTCTGGATCACCAAGCCATCGCGCCAGATTATCAAAGCCATTATGACCACACTCCACCGAGTCGCCAAACATCACGCCTTCCTCGATTAGAAATGGTCTGAAATCATTGCTGAACGCGGCACTGTAACAGGAACCGAATACCATTGCACCGACTGTCATTTCCCTGGCACTCATCCTGGCGGCGATAGCTTGCACGGAACTCTTTTCAAGACCGCTGGTTTCATCATCGACACGCCCGTCATGACCACCTCCATGACCGCCACCCAAATAAAACACCTGGACGTGCTCTCTGTTTTTCAAATTCGCCAGTTTGGCGAGGATATACGCTTCGGCGTCTTCCCTGTGATGGTCAAGGTGCAAAATAAGATGATGCCCGGCATTGTTTCGCGCGGAATCGTATAAGTAATCACGTACGTCCTGAACCGCCAGCAAACCAGCGTTAATTGGCTCACTATTATTCAATCTGGTTTGCAATTCCTGAACTCTGACATGAGCCGCCTCATCAACAACCAGCGGCAGATTAAATTTGCACAGGGCAAGGACAGCTTCTATTTCAGATGGAACGATAGACGACACATTTCGGATTATGAGAGCTGATTTGTTCAACGTAATTCTCCTTATAACTGGTCAGTTCCATCTGAAATTGCCAAACTCACATCTCGCCAATTACCCCGTCATTTATTAAAAAGCCTTGAGGCTATTGACCGGTCGCTCACTTTCTTCTTGCGAGAGGAGCGTCGCTTTATCAGTTACCACGAGCCGGGGGGGTTTCTGATCATTCGCCTGGCTGCGTTGCGCAATTTGTCTGGCCATGGTTTGGCTAAATTCATCGGTATCTTCCAGCATTGCCCTGGAGCCCAGAGCGTCATAAAGCAAGTCGGCCATCTCATAAGCCCCTGCCGCCTTATCAAACCGATTACCGCCCAGCCAAACCTTATCGATATGAGGCTGGTTTAATAAGGGAAGGATACTTTTAAGTGTCTCAATCCCATAAGCAGACAATCCGTTTGACGATAAATCGATGTCGGTTATTTTTGAATTTTTTGCCACTGTCATCAGCACTTCCTTGAATTCGTTAGCTGGCAGCTTGCACAAAAAATTGCTTGACAAAATAAGCTTGCTAATTTCAGTGCCTTCGAAAGCCGCCACCATTTTCACCAGTTCCGAAGCCGGTTTTAACTGAAGGCCGGTATTAGCCAGGTTAGCGACCCTCAAACCGGAGCCAAGTTTGGTGGATAAAAGACGGATCATCGTTTCTAATTCCTCGATATCTCGTTTACCGAGGCGCTCTTTCGACAAATCCAGTACCGGATCCGTAGCATCCCGATTTTTTAATGCGCTTTCCAGAATGGAAAGAAGCGGTTCTTTTGTTTCAGAAATAGGAAAATTAACCCGCATGAAAAGCCCTCAACCATAAATTTAGAAACAAGCATCCTGTATTATTAAAATAGGATGCCTGAAATTACAAGACCATCGTTAGTCGTTTCTGTATTGTCAAATACGGCAGGCACATCCACACTACGCACCCAAGCGCCATCGCCAGGCTCTGTGAACCAAAATTTTCACAGAGCCTGGCGATGTTTTTTTGCGGCAAAGCTATAATGGCCGATGAAACACAGGAGATTTAACCACCGTGAGCTCATTGATTGAAATAGCAGGCATTACCTGCGAACTGGTTCGTAAACCGATTAAAAATCTGCATCTCGGTGTTTATCCTCCGGATGGTCGGGTACGGATTAGTGCGCCGCTTGGCCTAAGCAACCAGGCGATTGGCCGCTTCATCACCCATAAGAAAACATGGATCCTGACTCGTCAAAAACACATACAAGAGAGGAAAATAACCGAATCGCCATCCTTGACCGACGGCGCCTCATGCCTGTTTCAAGGCCAGATTCATACCTTGAGAATAAAAGAAACGGATTCGGGGCGGCCATCCTGTATTATGCAAGACCATCATTTATGGCTATCGATCAAAACTGGCGCAAGCCAACTAGACAAGGAAAAGATACTGCATCGCTGGTATCGCGACCAGTTGCAACAACAACTGACGACACTTGTTCCCGCGTGGGAAAAAATAATCGGCATTTCCGTACAACAGATTGGTATAAAAAAAATGAAAACCCGCTGGGGTTCCTGCAATCCTCGCGCCAAAAGAATATGGATCAACCTGACGCTTATTCAAAAACCGCTGTCCTGTCTGGAATATGTGCTTGTTCATGAAATGATCCATTTTCTGGAATCAGGCCATAACAGGCGATTTTATCAATGGATGGAGCACTTCCTGCCCGACTGGAAACAAAGACATCAAATGTTGCGCCAGGCCCTGTGAACAAAAATGTCCCGGCACCATTTTTTACAAACGAGCGGTAGCCCGTAGAGAGGCTTGCGGCCGTATTGCGGGTTTTATGGTTCAATATTGTCCCATGAGAACCGGTGGGCGCCCAAGTGAACGTTTCCCCGCATTTCGGCTTCGCCTTCATGACGGCTACAGGATCTATTGACACTGTTCCCGGGCACCGCAGGCGTCGTCACAATAGGTCAGATTTTTTTCAACCTGGATGGTGGAGTGATGAATGTTGTGCTCTTTTTTAAGTGTTCTGACTATTCGCAACCGCGCTTCATCGCTTAACACCACATCCGGCATCCATAAATGAACCGACAACGCGTTTTCCTGAGTGCTCATTGCCCAGATATGCAGATCATGGACTTGTTCCACACCGGGCTCCGAACGCAGGGTTTCCTGAACGGATTGCCAGGATATACCGCGCGGCACGGCATCGATAATCAACCGGAAGCTGTCTGTAAACAAAGCCCAGGTTCCTTTCAGAATAATCAAGGCAATCAACAAACCAACTAACGGATCAATCCATAACCAATCGGTCCAGTACATCAGACCGGCGGAAATAACAACCCCCACGGAAATCAAGGCATCGTAGAACAAATGCAGATAAGCCCCCCGGATATTCAAGTCATCCGTGCCCCGCACAAAAAGAGCGGCTGTCGCACCATTCACAACAATGCCAATCCCGGCAACAATCATCACGGTTAACGCTTGAACTTCAGAAGGGGAAAAGAATTTGTACATGGCTTCGGTCGCGATAATCCCGCAGGAAAATACCAGCAATATGCCGTTAGCGAGTGCGGCCAGAATGGAGGTTTTTTTCATGCCATAGGTCGATCGCTCCGTGGGGAGACGTTTCAACAGGCGATTGGCAATCCATGCCAGAATCAGGCTTAACACATCGCCAAGATTGTGTATGGCGTCCGCCAGCAAACTGGTGGAGTTGGCCCAATAAGCGTACATCACCTGAATAATGACGAAAAGACCATTTGCCACAATGGCTATGATAAACGCCCGGTTAAATTCCTGCGGCGCGTGATGATGGTGATGGCCGTTTTCTGAATGGTGATGCCCCATATCTAGTCCTTCTCTTTGGGGGTTAACTGCGTCGGCTCCTGTTCATGACCATAGTAGTTCACTCCGATTTTAATACGGTCACGCTCATTTTGCTTACGCCATTGATTGGTATCCCGCAGCGAATAGACACAGCCGCAATATTCCTGCTTGTAAAAATTCTCCCGTTTGGCAATATCATACATTCTGCTCGCGCCGCCGTTTTTACGCCAGTTGTAAGTCCAGTATTCGATGTGGGGGTATCTGCTTGCCGCTCGAATTCCTGACTCGTTAATCTGGTTCATATCCTTCCAGCGCGAAATCCCGAGAGAACTGCTGATGACGGGAAAACCATGCTCATGGGCATACAGTGCGGTGCGCTCAAAGCGCATGTCAAAACAGACACTGCACCGCTTGCCCCGTTCCGGTTCCCACTCCAGCCCCTTCACTCGGGAAAACCAGTTATCCTTATCATAATCGGCGTCCACAAACGGGATATTATGCTTGTCGGCAAACTCGATATTTTCCTTTTTTCTGATTTCATACTCCTGCACCGGATGGATATTAGGGTTATAAAAATAAATGGTGAAGTCAATGTTTGAAAACACTAATGCCTCCATCACTTCGCCGGAACAAGGCGCGCAGCAGGAATGCAGCAACAATTTATCAGCACCGTCAGGCAACACTAACTGTTCACGATGGGTCATGACTTTCATCCCCCAAATTTATAAAATGTTGTCGATAATAAACCAGTTCGGCAATGGAATCCTTAATATCATCCAGAGCCAAATGCTTCGCTTCCTTAACAACACCGTTCAATAATTGCGGCCGCCAGCGTTTCATCAATTCTTTCAAGGTGCTGACATCCAGATTGCGATAATGGAAAAAGGCCGCAAGCTCAGGCATATATTTGTATAAAAACCGCCTGTCCTGACAGATACTGTTGCCGCACATAGGCGATTTGCCCTTGTCCAGATACTGTTTTAAAAAAGCAATTGTCCTTTGCTCAGCCTGGGCCTCATCTATTTCCGACGCCAGTACCCGCTTGACCAGGCCAGACTGGTTATGTTGTCTGGTATTCCACTCATCCATGCCCGCCATGGTTGCTTCGCTCTGATGAATGGCCAGCACAGGCCCTTCTGCCAGCACATTTAACCGGGAGTCGGTAACGATCGTCGCAATTTCTATGATTCTGTCCTGCTCTGGAAGAAGACCTGTCATTTCCAAATCTATCCAGATCAAATTATTGTTGTCTTTCATGGTTTTCCCAGGATTCTATTATTGGTTGAATGGCTAATACCCGCCGTTGATGTAATTCCTTTTTGATGGCGGCTCCCTGATAACCTTCCTGAATCACGGTTTGAGCAGATACCTGCGAGCAGACATCATACAGTTGCCGCCACAATGTTCCTTGCCGATAATTCACCGGTATGCCCCTCCCTTTCGCATCCGCCTCGCAAGCTATTAACAGATTTTCCAACCCCTGCGGCCGTCGGAACGCGTCGATTTTTTCCAGAAGTGTGACCATGGTGGTTACACGCAAGGTCAGGACACGATGCACCAGCAAATGATAGCGTGAAACCAACACGGCCAATCTGCGATATTCCACGGGGATTCGCAAACGGTGACATAGAGATTCTATCACAGGCACCCCACTTTCTTCATGGCCACGATGTTTAGGCCATTGCACAAGTGGCGTCAACGCCTTACCTAAATCATGTACCACAGCCGCAAAACGAATTTGCGGGTTATCCGATAAGACAGCCGCTGCCTGCAAGACCATTAACGTATGAACGCCACTATCTACTTCAGGATGATGTTGACGTGGATTAGGCACGCCAAACAACGCATCGAGTTCCGGTAAAACCACCGCCAGCGCCCCACAGCCCCTTAATATCTGGAGAAACACTTCCGGGTTTTTCTCAGTCAGACTACGTTGCCACTCCTGCCAGACCCGTTCTGCAACCAGATGATGTAATTCCCGACGCCGGACCATAAGGTACATGAGAAGCCGGGTTTCATGATGCACACGAAAGCCCAGATGATGATAACGAGCGGCGAAACGAGCGGTTCGTAGCACTCGAACCGGATCTTCGCCAAAAGCGTCAGAAACGTGCCGCAACTGTTTGTCCCGCAAATCCCTGGCTCCCTGGTAAGGGTCGATCAACGTGCCATTTTCATCCATAGCCATCGCGTTGATGGTCAAGTCTCTACGCATCAAATCCTCTTCAAGCGTGACATTCGAATCATAATGGCAGACAAAGCCGTGATATCCGGGCGCAGATTTTCTTTCCGTACGGGCAAGCGCGTATTCCTCACCCGTTTCAGGATGTAAAAACACCGGGAAATCCCGACCAACTTGCTGATAACCTTGTTGCCGCATTTGTTGGGGCGTTGCCCCGACAACAACCCAGTCCCGCTCTTTTACCGGATAGCCTAACAATCGGTCACGAACAGCTCCGCCTACCAGATATACTTTCATCACGTTACCTTGTGTGTATCGCCTCGATATTTATCCTGACTCACACCTGAAATCAGGAAGATATATCTGAATATTTGCGTATTCCGCTTTATAGGATAAGATTCATTGTCAATTTGTTTCACAAAACCTACTGTCTTTCCTGTCAATTTGCCATCATACTGTACAGATTCAACCTCAGCCATTATAGACTATCTTTTAACCATGAGTAAAAGACGAATTAACAAGCAACAACGCAACCGGATTCAAAAAATCCAGGCTGACTACCATCGGCAACTCCAGAACGGCACCAATACTGATCATGAAGAGGGGTTGGTGCTCTCACGCTTTGGCCGCCATGCGGACATTGAAACGTCAACCGGTGAACCAATACATTGCTCCATTCGACCGAATATTGACTCGCTGGTTGCAGGCGATCGTGTCGTTTGGCAAAACGAAGGGGAAAACCATGGGGTGGTTTTAAGCCGTTTTCCTCGTCAATCCGAGCTCAGCCGCCCTGATAAACGTGGTATTAATCGTCCGGTTGCCGCCAATATCACCCAACTGATGATAGTGACCGCCGTTAAACCTGATTTAAGCTGGTCTTTACTTGATAGCTATCTGATTATAGCCGAACATCTACGACTTAAGGCTTGTATTATTCTCAACAAGGTCGATTTACCATGTGAGGATTTGAAACAGCAGTTAATGGAGATCTACCAGCCTCTGGGTTATCCCCTTCTGTTTCTAAGCTGTAAACAAAAGCCGGGGCATGGCCAGCTGGATGAGCATCTCCAACAACAGGTCAGTATTTTCGTTGGCCAATCAGGGGTTGGCAAATCCTCCATCATAGCGAATATTTTACCTTTCAAAACAAACATTCCGATCGGAGCTATTTCAGAAGGATCGCAACTGGGACGCCATACAACCAGCAATTCCCGGCTGTATCATTTACCGCATGGCGGTGATTTGATCGATTCGCCGGGGGTGAGAGAATTCTGTTTATGGAAAATGTCCGCGGCGGATATCGTTTATGGCTTTCGTGAGTTTCGTTCGTTAACGTCCCTGTGCAAATTCAGAAACTGCAATCATCTTGACTCGCCAGGCTGTGCTATTTTATCTCAAGTCAACGAAGGCCGCCTGTCTTTACAGCGTTATCGCAATTTGTTAAAAATCCTTGCCCAAAACGGGTAATTATTCAATGACCAGGTTTTGTTAATAAAATTATGTACGGCTGCAAAAGCAGATGATTAATCCTTTTTTGCAGGCTGTCATGGAAGCGAGGCCGAAATGCGGATACCATTCGCCCGTTTACTTGCCTGTTCTACTGGCACAATATTACAATATGAAACCCGCAATACGGCCACAGACCTCCTTACGGGCTACGGTTCTTTGGTAAAAAATTGGTGTCAGGAAAGTTTTGGGCACAGAACCTAAGGCCTGAAGTCACACGTCATCTCCCGAGGCTGAACAAGACTGTCAAACCGTTCGAGATAAGTATGGATAGAACGTTGCAAGCCCGGGTTAGAATCAAGCATGGATTTACAGCGGTTTTGAAACGTTTCTAATAAATTTCTGATGGGATACGGGTAACTTTTCGATTTATAATAATCTATATCCCATTCAAAATGAAACAATCGTTGTTCTTTATCATTAAATGAAAGCCGGGTTGTTAATTTTCGCTGCAAAAATGCCACTGTTTTAGACATTAATTCGGTCGATGTCGTGCGTTCCCTTGATTTATTTAAAACATCCAGTATTCCCTTTTTTTCAAATTGATTATGCTTCTCGAAATGCCTGAACAATTCAATCAATTTGACATTACACCTAACCATTATTCGGTATCGGTTTTCTCGCTGTGCCATAGTCTGGATCAGTTCTTCAATAAAATCATCCAGTACAGGACGAAAATCAGGATCCCTTTCCACCAGTTCCGACAATACTATGACCAAATGCTCCGGTTCAAAACAAGGTGTCTCATCGGAATTGAACAGTGAGTCATTGATAATACTTTTTAACCACTTGTCGGTATCAGTAGATCTTGAAAAAAAGGTAAACAACCAACTTTCATTACGGGCTGGTTTTATGATTTTATCGATAACAAATGAATACACAAAGCGAATATTGCGTGCCTCATTGTCTATTAAACTCTCTTTCAAATTATCAAAAATTAACTTGCCGGTTCTGGTTACCCGATTGGAATTATCCCACTCCTCTATTTGTTCACCGGTTCCCGGCAAATATTTAAATGGGTGGGTCAACAATGAAATGAAAAGAATCAAACTACGCCGGATAGCCTCTTCCTGTTCCACGTTACAATCACGGTACACTTTTCTGGCGGATTGTGTCCTGGCCTTATCAATCTCACATTTCCTGGTAATCTCGGATTTAAATTCAGCATTCGGATCATAATCAAGAACAAGCTTCGCCAAATACTGGCTATAAACAGCGACACATTCATTGTCCTTGCCATTCTGAATTTTCGTCATAATTTCTGCAAAACTGTATCGTTGTGCATGGTACACAATTCGTTGTTGATACAACGCTTCATACTCGGATTCAGGCAGTTCACCAACGAATTCCATAAAATTGGTGTAGGCGTCCAAAGCCTGTTCCATTTGCTGATCGTTATACTCTTTGCCGTAGTATAATCCTATTGGATACAAACTTGCGTTAACCAGCGTTCTGACTGCCTCGACCGTGCTTTTACTGATGGCCGGATCAGGCGTTTTTTCGGCCTCAATGTAAATCTTGTAGAGATCAGAATCCGCAGCTAACAAGCGTTTTGCTTCTTTTACTGTCAATGGCACGGGAGGATGCGAATTACAATTATAGAATGTTCCTCTCGCTAAATAATATTTATGACAATGAGGCAAATGAATTAACTTCTGATGATCTTCCGAGACGATAAAAGAAGACAATGGATAAGCAGTCAGACTATCTCTATTAATGAATTCTTCGTCATGGGTTACGGTTGGCATCAGCAATCGATAATAATTTTTGTCAACATACCCGGAACCCGCCAGGTGCTGTGCCAACGCTATCCAGGATTTATTCTCACCAGTTTGCAAGCGGGTATAATCGCTTGGCGTATCAATGACAAGACGCCAGCGACAGGCAAAGATATCCCTGAGTTTTTCTATGATTTCTTCGTTAATTTTATCTGTGCTGCAAGCAAGCGACCGTAACTTTATAACATCCATCTGTAATTCAAAATCGAAACTTACCGGCAACCGATCCAGCAAATCCCTTAATTCCCTGATTGTGAAATACGGGCCGGCTCTCATGTGCTCATAGGCAGGGGTGATATGCTCATTGGATGAAATCAGCGCGGGATTTTGTCCGGCAACGTATTGCGCAAGTAATTGCAATTTATCAGCCAGATTTTCTGAGCCCTGCCAACATTCAGTAAGCAACTCAAATAAATAGAAAGTATTTTCCTCGTCACCCAGTTTTATGCCATAAAAGCAATTCACCTCGGTAAGGGAGCAGTCCATCATTGCATGATGGATATTTTTAAGACAAACTTGCAAGGCCTCGGGTTTTTCTTTTTGAAAACCATCTAACAGTTCCATCAGGCAAACCAGTAACTGATGCGGGCATTGATTGCTTTTATTCAGGGAAGGAGCCACATCTTTAACCAAAAAATCCCAAATATTTCGGTAATTTTCATTATTCAGGCTAAATGCCAGTTCCTCACCTTGTTTTTCCCTTAATCGAAATAATTCCTTAATTGACAGCGCGCGCAATTGCATTTTTTTGGCATCATCATAGATCGCCAGCAATTTTTCAGATTTTTGAGATAACTGAAAAATACCCTGGACACGATGCCAGGTTTTATCATCTTCACCCAATAACAGGGAGCGGGGATCGGGTAATTGTCTAAGGTGGGAAAAAATTTCGGGATCGACTTTGTTATCTATGACCGGAATTAATATTTCCAAATAATTAATTTCCAATTTTTCAGCCAATTTTTCTGCTAACGAAATCCATATCCTATTGGCTTCAGACGAATGAAATGTATAATCCAGCGGACCGTCTTTAATAGCGTCCCATCGCCGTTTAAACAGGTGTAAAAGCGTCTGCTGCTCCTCTGCGCTGATGAGCGCTCCCTCAGTCCTCTCCGCACTGAACAACGACTTGAATTCTGACAATAAGGTACGATCGATATTGCTTAAGGTGAGGTTATCTTTAGTTAAACCGGCTATAAACTCCTGTACATCAAGCACTAGCATATTTCCCTACCACTTTTCTCAATAAATAACCAAGCGATTCTACCGCAAATAAGAATGATTTTCGAGAAACAAATCAGACATTCTTGTGGGTTAGATAGATGGCCTTGGGCCGGGGGCTCGACCTACGGCCAATTTGCCAATGATTTAGATGTTACTGGATGCCGTGGACAAGCCGCGGCACACAGGCGGTAGATGAATGGTCAACAGACCTTAGCATGCAGAAATAAAAAAAGCGGCACAAAGTCCGCTTTCTGGTATAAAGCCCTGGCGATGACCTACTTTCACATGGGGAGACCCCACACTATCATCGGCGTACGTGCGTTTCACTTCTGAGTTCGAGATGGAATCAGGTGGTTCCACACGGCTATAATCGCCAGGAAAACGGTTATCCTGAGTCGTAACCCTGTTTCTTCTTCAGGGCAGACCACAGGCTGGTAAAGAGATATTCGGTAACACAATCGTTCTTGCTTCTTTTCGTATCTTTCGTATCAATAACCCGAAGTCATTCAGGTTATATGGTCAAGACAATCAGCCAATTAGTACGAGTTAGCTTCACGCATTACTACGCTTCCACACCTCGCCTATCAACGTCGTAGTCTTCAACGGGCTTCATGGGAAAACTCATCTTGAGGGAGGCTTCCCGCTTAGATGCTTTCAGCGGTTATCCCGTCCGAACTTAGCTACCCGGCAATGCAACTGGCGTCACAACCGGTACACCAGAGGTTCGTCCACTCCGGTCCTCTCGTACTAGGAGCAGCTCCTCTCAATTTTCCTACGCCCACGGCAGATAGGGACCGAACTGTCTCACGACGTTCTAAACCCAGCTCGCGTACCACTTTAAATGGCGAACAGCCATACCCTTGGGACCTGCTTCAGCCCCAGGATGTGATGAGCCGACATCGAGGTGCCAAACACCGCCGTCGATATGAACTCTTGGGCGGTATCAGCCTGTTATCCCCGGAGTACCTTTTATCCGTTGAGCGATGGCCCTTCCATTCAGAACCACCGGATCACTAAGACCTACTTTCGTACCTGCTCGACCCGTCAGTCTCGCAGTCAAGCACCCTTTTGCCTTTACACTCTTGGTACGATGTCCGACCGTACCGAGGGTACCTTTGTGCTCCTCCGTTACTCTTTGGGAGGAGACCGCCCCAGTCAAACTACCCATCATACACTGTCCTCATCCGGGATTACCGGACCAAGTTAGAACCTCAATAATAACAGGGTGGTATTTCAAGGTCGGCTCCATACAAACTAGCGTTTATACTTCTTAGCCTCCCACCTATCCTACACAGTTATCATCAAAGTCCAGTGCAAAACTGTAGTAAAGGTTCACGGGGTCTTTCCGTCTAGCCGCGGGTACACTGCATCTTCACAGCGATTTCAATTTCACTGAGTCTCGGGTGGAGACAGTGTGGCCATCGTTACGCCATTCGTGCAGGTCGGAACTTACCCGACAAGGAATTTCGCTACCTTAGGACCGTTATAGTTACGGCCGCCGTTTACCGGGGCTTCGATCAAGAGCTTCTCCGAAGATAACCCCATCAATTAACCTTCCGGCACCGGGCAGGCGTCACACCCTATACGTCTTCTTACGAATTTGCAGAGTGCTGTGTTTTTAATAAACAGTCGCAGCCACCTGGTCTCTGCGGCCCTCACCAGCTTCATTATGTAAAACAACTAACCAGCAAGGGCGTACCTTCTCCCGAAGTTACGGTACCATTTTGCCTAGTTCCTTCACCCGAGTTCTCTCAAGCGCCTTAGTATTCTCTACCTGTCCACCTGTGTCGGTTTCCGGTACGGTTCTCTATAAGTTATGGCTAGCAGCTTTTCCTGGAAGCGGGGCATCAATGACTTCTTCGCACACCGTAGTGTCGAAACCACTTCGCACCTCAGCGTTAACAAGAAACCGGGTTTGCCTGGTCTCTCCGCCTATATGCAAGTACCGGGACAACCAACGCCCGGCTCACCTAGCCTTCTTCGTCCCCACATCACCACTTATAAAAAGTCCAGGAATATTAACCTGGTTCCCATCGACTACGCTCTTCAGCCTCGCCTTAGGGGCCGACTCACCCTGCTCCGATTAACGTCGTGCAGGAAACCTTGGACTTCCGGCGTGAGGGTTTTTCACCCTCATTATCGTTACTCATGTCAGCATTCGCACTTCTGATACCTCCAGCAACCTTCTCAAGTCACCTTCTTCAGCCTACAGAACGCTCCCCTACCACGTGCACATAAGTGCACATCCGCAGCTTCGGTGTATGGTTTTAGCCCCGTTACATCTTCCGCGCAGGCCGACTCGACCAGTGAGCTATTACGCTTTCTTTAAAGGATGGCTGCTTCTAAGCCAACCTCCTGGCTGTCTGGGCCTTCCCACATCG